>JACMLI010000536.1 GCA_014379705.1 Gemmatimonadaceae bacterium | reverse complement strand
TGTTTGGTGAGGGGAGCCACTCCGCTGTCTTTTTGGATGGCGGCGGCACTGGGGTATTTTTCCCGGTCGCTGCCGAAGAAGGCGAGCAGGCGGGCGGAGAAGGCGGCTCCAGCACCGCCGCAAGGTCGCGCTCGCTGCTGGCGGTCACAGGGGTGACGTGGAGCGTGCGCGCCGTCGTCGCGCCCGCAGCGAGGTGCAGCCGCATCGTTGCCTCTACCGACTTCCGCATCGTCTCCGTATCCGTGGGTCCGAGGCGGTACTTCACCTGGATGCGCCCGCGGCGGTCCGACAGTACCGACCCGTTGGACAAGTCGAGGTCTGCGCCATCGCGGGTCAGGGCGATGAACGGCGTGGTCCGGTAGAGCCCCCGCATCAGGTCGCGATGCGGTGCCCCCACGCCGGGCATGGCCACCGCCGCGAGGGCCGCACCCATGGCCGGGCACTCGATCCAGAAGCCATACCCATTGGGCCCCTTCATGTTGAACTCGTCACAAACGGCCGAAAGCGGAATGCCGGCGAGCGGGTATCGATCGTCGGGGTAGTCGCCGAGCACCAGGGTCGTGGGGTGCAGGCGGAGGTACCGCCCCACGACCCCACCGCCCATGCCCGAGCGCTGGAGCAGCGCCGGCGTCTCGATCGCCCCGGCGGCGATCACGATCCGTGGCGTCTCGATCGTGACGTCGCCGACCGGAAGCTGCGTCACCTCATCGATCGTGACGGCGTGCACGCACGTGCGAGGGGGCGTGCCCTGTCCGGTATCACGCTCGAGCCGCTCAAGGGACACCGCCCGCGTGCCGGTGAGGAGCCGCGCGCCCCCGGCGAAGGCGCGTGGGAGGTACACCTCGAGGGCCGACTGCTTGGCTCCGTAGCGGCACCCTAACGAACAAGAGCCAGCCCGGACGCAGCCATGGGTATTGAGCGCCACCGGAGCCGCGTGCCAGCCGAGCCGGGCGGCACCGTCCAGGAGGGCGCGATTCGATGGGGAGTGCGCCTCGCTGGGCACCATGCCCGCCCGCAGGTCGTGCTCGATGGTCGCGCACGCGGCCGCCACACGGTCCGACGTCAGGTGGTCGAGGCCGAATCGCGTGCGCCATTCGTGGAGCACGTGCTCGCCGGGGCGGTGCATCATCATCCAGTTCACCGTCGTCCCTCCACCGGCAGCGCCTCCCTGCAGGATCGACACCGCGAGGTCGTCGGTGGCCCGCATGCCTGCCTCGGCGAACAGGCGCGGAATGAGCGTCGCCTCGTCTTCGGTGAAGTCGGCTCCCTGCAGCCACGGTCCCGACTCGAGGATGAGTACCTCCAGCCCGGCGGCCGCGAGACGCGAGGCCATGAGGGAGCCACCGGCTCCACTGCCGATGACGACCACGTCGGCGGAGAGGCGAAAGGTCCCACGCAGGCCGCTCCCGAGCGTGACCGCCTGGTGTGGCAGCGTGCGCATGGGGTTCGCGCGCGGCACCAACTGCTGCCTGCCGGCGCGCTCCACCACGCCAGCGTCGTTCGGGGGGATCGGGCTGTCGAGCGGTCCCTCCCATGCAAGGACGGGCTTGCGACGGTGCAGGGGCGGGAGGATCCCGACGTCATGGTGCCCCCCGGCGCTGCCGTAGTAGGTGGAGAGCAGTAATCGCCGCACCGCCTGGTACACCGTGCGGGCCGGGCCAAAGGACGATCGGCCCCAACGCTCGAATGCTGCGAGGCGCGCCTCGGCGGGGAGCGCATCCCAGGCGGCGAGGCGGTGCGAAATGCCCCAGCGCAGGATCGGGTTCTGGAGCACCCGGAGCGCGCTGGCGATTCCCGTGGCAATGTGCGGAGGGAGCGAGGCCAACCGCGCGGCCAGCGTCCTCATCACGTCATCGGCCGCAGGCGTGTCCTCGAACGCCTGCGGCACAACGATGCGCGCAAGCGCGTCGAGGGTGCGACGCGCTGGGGATGACGGCCTCAGGTCCAGCGGCATGCTGCGGGCGAAGTTCGGCTCCAAACGCTGCCCCCGCAAGGCGTTAGCAGGCGCCCGCCGCTCACCGCCCAGGGGCGATGTGCAACTTCCGGCGCCGTCCACGTCTCCACGCACGCTCACTGGCCCTACTCGGTGGGATTCCTGGTCCGATTCACGATTCCCGACTCCCGAGTCACGGCCCTTCCCCGGAGACCGTCATGCACCGCCGATTCCTGCCACTCCTTGTCGCCCTGATGCCCGCCGCCGCGCTGGCCCAGGGCCGCCTCATCTCGCGGCCGTGCCAGCCGCCGCCTCCGGTCTGTCGTCCCGACGCCGACTGTGTGCGTCCCCTCTCGGTCGACTGCGGGCCCCAGCTCGTGCGGTCCGCAAGCATCGTGAAGGTTGCCCTCTCCAACCGGGTGCTGCGCTACGAAGTCACGGAGACCTTCGTGAACAGGAGCCAGCGCGTCGCCGAAGCGGACTACATCTTCCCCCTCCCCCCCGGTGCCGCCTTCGAGGATCTCAAGCTGTCGATCAACGGGGAGCTCGTCTCCGGTGAGACGATGACCGCCGACAAGGCCCGCGGGATCTACGAGGAGATCGTGCGTCGCCAGCGCGATCCGGCGCTGGTGGAGTGGATGGGAAGCGGCATGCTGCGCACGCGCATCTTCCCGATCGCCCCGGGTGAGGAGAAGAAGGTCGTCGTGCGCTTTCAGGCGGCCGCGCAACGTGAGGGCGACGCGCTCCGCATCGACTACCGCCGAGGGTCTGACCCCAATGCGACGGGCTCGCTCACTCGTCCCGTGGTCGAGCAGCGTGGGATCGCGAGCGAAGGCGCGGGATGGACAGCGCTCTCCCTGCTCTACGAGCGCAGTTCCGACTATGGTGACGCGTATTCACCGACCCACACGCTCCGCACCCGCGACGAGGGCCGCACACGTGAGGTCGAGGCTCGCGGCAGCGCCTCCGACGTGACGATCCTGCTCCCGCTCCGCCGGCCCGACGCGGCCGCGATCAGCGTGCTCACGCACGCTCCCGGTGACGATGGTGGCTTCGCCTTGTTCACGATCACGCCCCCTGCCGTCGCGCGCCGCTCCCTGCCGCGCGACGTCACGTTCGTCATCGACGTCTCGGGCTCGATGCGCGGTCGCAAGATGGAGCAG
This sequence comes from Gemmatimonadaceae bacterium, assembly GCA_014379705.1. GTDB lineage: Bacteria > Gemmatimonadota > Gemmatimonadetes > Gemmatimonadales > Gemmatimonadaceae > RBC101. Next base: position 2,772 of record JACMLI010000536.1, on the reverse strand, counting down.
GCGAAGGAAGCAGGCCACGTGCTCCTGGCGTCGCTGCGCGCCGAGGATCGCTTCAGGATCGTCGACTTCTCGACCGATGTGCGCTCGTTCCGCGAGGGCTTCACGGCCGCCACGCGCGAGAACGTGCGCGAGGGTCGTCGGTACCTCGACGCCCTCGTCGCCGACGGTTCCACCAACATCTCCGGTGCGCTCGAGAGTGCCCTCTCCACCCGCACCGACGGTGAGCGCCTCCCGCTCGTCGTGTTCATGACGGACGGCGAGCCGACGATCGGCGAGCGCAATGCCGAGCGTATCGCCGCGATGGCCGCGCAGCAGCGTGGACGGTCGCGCGTCTTTGCCATCGGCGTGAGCGCTGACGTCAATGCAGGCCTCATCGAACAGCTCGCGCTCGAGGGGCATGGCACCGCGCACTTCGTCCGGGACAACGAATCCGTGGAACGCACGGTGTCGCTGCTCGCCACGCGCCTCACGTCCCCCGTGCTCACCAACGTTCGCCTGCGCGTCGACGGCGTGCGACTCAGCCAGGTGCTCCCGGCGGGTGCGATCGATGTCTTCGCCGGCCAGGACATGGTGGTGCTCGCGCGCTACTCCGGTAGCGGCTCGGCCACGGTACGCCTCGAGGGGGAGTCCGTCGACGGTCCCGTCACCTGGTCGACGCGTGCCCGCTTCGTGGAACGCGATCGCGCCAATCCGTTCGTCGCCCGCCTCTGGGCCGCACAGCGCATTGGCTGGCTCGCGGTGGAGAAGCGTCGCAACGGCGGCAGCAGCGAAGTGGATGGCGAGATTCGCACGTTAGGCGAGCGGTATGGGATCCCCACGGAGTTCACGTCGTACCTCGTCGTGGAGCCCGGGATGCAGGTCGCGGGCGCCCGTGATGCGTCGGGGTCGGCGCGCCAGGACGTGATGCGCAGGACGCGCGATCAATCGCTGGCAGCACCGCCACCGGCACCCGTGACGGCGCAGGCGACCGGCAGGGCTCAGGGCATCGGAGCGTCGGTGGCGTCCGCACCGGCGATGGCGGCCAACGAGCGCCGCTTCGAGGACGCGCGTGCCTCGGCAAAGCAGCGTGAGGCCAAGAGCACCGCGGAGCTGGATGAGGCGATCGCCAGCCCCAACACGCGACGCGTCGGTGAACGGCTCTTCTCCCTCGCCAACGGGGTATGGACCGATGCACGTTTCACCAGCCGCCTTCGACTGGTGACGGTCAAGCCCTACTCCCCGGCGTACTTCGAGCTCATGAAGCAGGTCGACCAGCTCGCCCCGCTCTTCGCCATCGGTGATCGCGTGATCGTCGCCGGGCGCACCGTCGCGATCGAGCTGGCCCCGGCCGGCGTCGAACGACTCTCCGCTGCCGACCTGGCCGCGGTGGTGCGCGACTGGTAGCGGAATGCGCGACGACGAGCTCGAACGGCTCTTCCACCTCTACCACACCCCGCTGGTGCGATACCTCACGCGGCGACTGGGTGATCGCGACTGGGCCGAAGAGGTCGCGCAGGAGACCTTCCTGCGCGCCCTTCGCCAGGAGCGCCTGACGAGTGAACGGTCGTGGCTCTTTGCGGTCGCGACCAACCTCGTGCGGGACGAGGCCCGGAAGGACGAACGGCGACGTCGCCACCTGCAACTGCTGGCCGACGAAGAACGCGACCGCGTCGAGGAACCCACAACCGATGACGTGGATCGCGCGCGCGAACGGGCCCTCGCCCGTCGCGCCGTGGACGGCCTCGCCGAGAAGGATCGGCTGGCCCTCCTGATGAAGGAAGAAGGACTGAACTACGGCGAGATCGCCGAGGCGCTGGGACTCTCCATCGGGTCGATCGGGACCACGCTTGCCCGCGCCCGCCGACGGCTCGCCGAGTCGTACGAAGCATTGCAGGCCGCCGAAGCCGGCGGCGCCGGAGGAAGTCATGCAGCATCCTGAAGAAGGCACCATCCACGCGTGGCTCGACGGGGAGCTCGATGCCCCTGAGGCCGCGGCCCTCGACGCCCATGTCGCAGCGTGCGCGACGTGCGCGGCGCTCGTCGCGGAAGCGCGGGGGCTGACGGCGGCGTCGTCGCGCATCCTCAGCGCCCTCGATGAGGTTCCTGCCGGCGTGCTCCCGGATGCCAAGGCGCCGACGTCACACAAGCCTACGCTCGTTCCCTCGGCGGCGGACCCCGCGGTACATCGTGCCGCAGGGGAGCAGCAGAAGGCGTCGCCTCGCCCGCGGAAACGCTTCAACACGCAGTTCGCTGCTGCGGCCGCCATGCTGGTGATGGCCGTCGGCACGTGGACGGTCCTGCAGCGCTCCGTCTCGTCGCCATCGCTCGCGGCTCCGGAACCTGTGCCAGTGACGAGCGTCCCCCCGGCGGAATCGGGGGGCGCGGGGATCGCGTCACCACCGCCTGCGTCAACCCCGCTGTCCGACGAGGCAGCATCCCGGCCTGGGGTCCAGGCCAAGGCCGGACCAGCGCAGGGCGCAGTCAGGAGTTCGGCCCGGTCGACTCTCGGTACTGCTGCGGGTCGGGCCTCGCTCGATCGCGTCGAAGCCGATGCGATCGGCCGTCGCGATGCCGCCGCCAACGAGGCGACTCGTCAGGCGGTCGGCGCCGGCGCGGAAGCAAGAAAGGAACGCATCGACACCGTGCGCGAGGCGTCGATCGCGGCTGCTCCACAGCGTCTTGCACGGGCCTCGGATTCCATCGTCAGCAACGAGGCGAAGCGTGTGGCGGCAGACGTCAGGGCCCAGGCCGCACTTCCGCCGCCGGCCGTGGCGTCCACCGGCGCTCCCCTGG
>JACMLI010000535.1 GCA_014379705.1 Gemmatimonadaceae bacterium | reverse complement strand
GCCAGGGTGGAAAGGCCCAATGGCTGCCCTCCCATGAAGGACTCCTCGCCGATGCGCCACGACGCGGAGAGGGCCGGGAACGCCGACCACTGATTGCCCGAGGCAAGTCGTGACGATCCGTCGTACCGCACCACACCGGTCAGGAAGTATTTGCCGTCCAGCCCATAGTTGATGCGGGACAGGAAGGACACGAGCTTGCTTTCCTGCCGATAGGATTCCGGTGGCGGGGAGGCCGTCTGGGTACCCCCGACGAGGGCGTTCCACCGGAAGACGTCCGTGACGAAGCCCTGCGCGATCACCTCGAACCCCGAGTTGGAGTTCTTGGTGTACTCGTAGCCGCCGACGACCTCCAGGTCGTGGCGGCCTCCGATGTCCGGCGCGTAGGTCAGGAGCTGCTGCAGGTTGAGCGTCTGCATCTGGCGGTCCGCCTGGCGAGCCAGACCGTTGAATGCGGCACCGATCGCGTTCGCGCGGGGGAAGTAGGTGCGACGCAGCGCGTCGGTATAATCCGCGCCCAGTGTCGTCTGCGCGGTCAGGCCCGGGATGAGCTCGAGCGTCGCCGTCACGTTGCCGAGGACCCGGCTCTCCCCCGCTTCATCGTCGATCTGTTCGGCGATCGCCACCGGGTTGCGGACGCTCTGCGCGCCGCTGCCGGTCTCGTAATACCTGTTCGTGTTGGTGGCCGGGTCGAGCACCATCACCGGCCGAGTCGGGTTGAAGATCGCCATGTTGGTGAACACACCGCCCTCGAATCCGCCGGTGTTCTCGAATGGCAGGTAATCGTTGTCCACGCGCGACGCCGTGAGATTGACGCCCAGCTGGAGCCGGCCGGTCAACGCCGCCGTCTGCCCGTTGATGCGTCCCTGGTAGCGCTTCAGACCATTGGACAGCACGACGCCCTTCTGGTCGAAGTAGTTCAGCGAGGCGTAGTAGCGCGTTTCCGTCGATCCGCCCGAGAAGGTGAGATTGTGGCTCATGGCGTGCCCCGTCCGCGTCAGCTCTTTCTCCCAATCGGTGTTCGCCGTGCCAAGATCGTTGAGGCGTGACGCCGCGAGCGAACCGTCCGCCACCCCCGCTTCCACGAACGAGCGGTACTCGCTGCCGGTCAACAGGTCGAGGTCCCCCGCCGGCGACGAGGCCGACGCATAGGTCTCGTAGGTGACCGACGTGCCGCCCGTGCCGCGCTTCGTCTGGATCAGGATCACGCCGTTCGCGCCGCGACTCCCGTAAATGGCCGTCGCCGACGCATCCTTGAGCACCGTGATCGACTCGATGTCATTCGGATTGATCGAGTTCAACGCGCTGCGCGCAAGCGCGGGTCGGATGGAGCCGAACTCCTTGCCACCGGGGACAGGCGCCTCGTTCTGCAGCGGGACGCCATCGATCACGTAGAGTGGGTCGTTGCTGGCGCTGAGCGAGGTGCCGCCGCGAATGCGGATCTGCACTCCCCCACCAGGCTCGCCGTTGTTGGTGACGATGTTGAGACCCGCCACGCGCCCCTGCAGAAGCTGGTTCGCATTGACGATGACTCCCACCTTCGCTTCGTCGGCATCCACACTGGCCACCGACCCCGTAATCGCCTCACGGCGTTGGGTGCCGTACCCGGTGGTGACGACGCCGGTGAGCATCGTGACCATGGAAGCCACCGAGATG
>JACMLI010000534.1 GCA_014379705.1 Gemmatimonadaceae bacterium | reverse complement strand
CTGAGGAACGACCTTGCCCATGAGCGCCCCCATGACGGTTGCGCCTCCGGCGATCGCTCCGCGCACAGCGGTGCGGACCACCTCGTGATCAATCGCCGCCGGCAGGTACCGTTCAAGCGCCGTTGCTTCGTTCGCTTCCTTTTCGGCGAGCTCGGGCCGATTGCCCTTCGTGAACGCCTCCACCGACTCCTTGCGGCGCTTCAGGGCCTTGCGGATGACCTCAACGACATCGTCGTCGAGGAGTCCACGACGGACCTCGAGCTCGCGGTTCTTGATTTCGGAAAGCAGGGTGCCGAGCAACAGCGACGCGGGCTTGTCCTGCGTCTTTCGGGCGGCAAGGGCGTCCTGCTGAATACGGGCCAGGAGGTCCGACATGGGACTGGGGGCTGAATCTTGTGGAACGGGCGAACCCTCAAGATAGCCGGTTCAATCGGAGCGTCGCTTCAAACACACGACGAAGGGCCTTTCACACGGAGGTCACGGAGGAACCCCAGGGGCCCATCTGGCGGCCTCCGTGTCCCCGGTGACCTCCGTGTTGAAGTCTCGAAGGTTTTTCTCTCACCCGGGCGGCCACGCCAGGTGGCGTTGCCCGAGCACGTGCGCGTGCACGTGAAAGACAGTCTGCCCCGCGGCGCCGTTCGTGTTGATCACGGTGCGGTACCCGGCCTCGGCCACACCCGCCTCCTTCGCCACGGCAGCGGCCATCAGGAGGATCCGGCCAAGGATCTCCGGCTCGGAGGCCTCGTTGAGTGTCGGCACGTGCTCCCGCGGAATCACTAGCACGTGAACCGGCGCCTGCGGGTTGATGTCGCGAAAGGCGAGGCAGTGTTCGTCCTGCATCACGATCGAGGCCGGGATCTCGCCGCGCACGATGCGGCAGAACAGGCATGACTCAGGCATGGGTCCGTGACTCGGCCAGGGTGGCGCGCACGATCGCGGCACCCGCGATCGCCGCCGTTTCGAAGCGCAGGATATCGCCGCCCAGCGCGACGCGAGAAAATCCTGCCTCTTCGAGCACCTGCAATTCGTCGTCCTCGAGCCCCCCTTCGGGGCCGATCGCGACGGTGACCGGCGGCGTGAGGGTCGTCGCGAGGATGCCGCTCCCACCCGGATCGAGGACCAGGCGGATGCCATCGGTCGGCAACCCGGGAATGGCGCGGGCGAGCGTGCTCTCCGGGTACACCGATGGCAGCCATCGTCCGCCGGACTGCTCCAATGCGGCACCCATGCGGGCCTTCACCTTGCTCGTGAACGTCGGCCCCTCGCCGCGCGGCTTCACGCTGCGCGAACGCCGGTAGAGAATCGGACGCCAGCTCGTCACGCCGAGTTCGGCGACCTTTTCCGCGAGCCACATCATGCGATCCTTGTCGGCAATGGGCACGAGGAGGTGCAGCGACGGGGGCGGGCTGGCGACGGTGAGGCTGCCGATCTCCACGGCGATCGTCGGGTTCAGGCGTACGATGGTACCAAGTGCCCGATGCCCGTGGCCATCGAGGAGCGCGAGGCACGCGCCCACGCCGAGGCGTCGCACGCGCACGTGGCGCGCCACCTCGTCGCCTAACGATACCGTCGTCCCCGGCGTGAATGGCTGCTCGGCGAGCAGGAAGGAGGCTACGGCCTCGCGATCGTCACGCTCCACCAGTTCTCCTCCACGTCGGTGGCGCGCACCACCCAACGGTCCGGTCCAAGGGATTCCAGCATCGAGGCTGTCTCGTCGGTGAGGATGCCCGAGAGGATGGCCACGCCTCCCGGGCGCAACGCATCATGCATCGTCGGCAGGAGTTCCACGAGCACCGATGAGATGATGTTGGCCACGATGAGGTCCACCGGGGCCACGAGCGGGAGGAGCACGCCGGCATCCCCCTCGAAGACGTGCACCACCCCTTCGACCCCGTTGGCCTGCACGTTCTCCTCGGCGTTCGCGATCGCTTCGTTGTCGTACTCCACGGCGAAGACGCGCGAGGCGCCCAGCTTGGCGGCCGCGATCGCCAGCACGCCGCTCCCTGCCCCGAGGTCCGCCACGACGAGGCCGGGGCTCATGACCTCCTGGAGCAAGCGGACGACGCCTCGCGTGGTGGGGTGGTCCCCCGTGCCGAAGGCCATGCCGGGATCGATCACCACGGTGCGCGACGGATCGAGTCCTTCGGCGAGCCAGGGGGGCGTGATGGTCAACGCACCGAGGTCGTGAGCGCGCAGTCGCTCGCGCCAGGCGACGCTCCAATCGGTCTCGTCGGCTGTTCCTACCTCGCACTGGGCGTCGGGCGCGGCGATGCGAATCGCGGCGACGATGGCGGGCATGTCGGTGTCGGGGGGAAAGTGCGTCACGAGGCTCGTGCCATCTTCGTGTACGCCCTGCGCACCGGCGGCGAACAACGCGGCGAGCGCCTCCTGGCGGGCGGCACCGGCCTCGACGCGGAGCGAGGACCAGCTCACGCGCCTAACGCTTCCTTCATCTTCGACCAGAAGCCCTTGGAGCGGGCGCTTTCCGGCGGCGTCTGGGCGTGGACGAGCAGCTCCTTGAGGAGCCCCTCCTCCTCGCGGCTCACGCGCTCCGGCGTCCAGAGCTGCACGCGCACATGCATGTCCCCCACGCCTGACGAGTTGACCTGCGGCAGGCCGCGACCGCGCAGGTGGATCACCTGGCCGCTCTGCGTGCCCGGCGGAATGCGCACGGAGAGCTTGCCGCCGAGGATGGGAACATCGACGTCGGCGCCCAGCACGAGCTGCGGGTACGCGACGAGCACCTCGGTGTAGAGGTCCTCGCCATCGCGCTCGAAGCGCGGATCGTCCGCCACGTCGAAGACCACGAGCACGTCGCCGCGCGGCCCCCCGCGCGCGCCGGCATTGCCGAGGCCGCGCAGCGTCATGTATTGCCCCGACGAGACGCCGGCCGGGATCTGCACCGGGATCGTGTGCTCGCCACGCATGCGCCCTTCCCCACGGCACTTCTTGCACGGCGCCGTCACGACGACGCCCTCGCCCGAGCACATCGGGCATGGGACGACGGAGACAAACTGCCCGAAGAAGGAGCGCTGGGCGCGCCGGACCTCGCCGTTGCCGGCGCAGGTGTGGCAGGTCGTGGGCTTGGTGCCGGGCTCCGCCCCCGTCCCCGCGCACTTCTCGCAGGGATCGAGCAGCTTGACGGTGAACGTCTTTGTCGTCCCGGCCGCCACTTCGGCCAGCGTGAGTTCGACGGTGATCTTCACGTCCTGCCCGCCGCGCGGGCCGCTCCGGCGATTTCCCTGTGCGAAGAGATCGTTGAAGCCCCCGAACCCGCCGAAGTCCTTCATGAAGATGTTCAGCGCTTCCGACAGGTCGACGTGGTGGTAGTTCGCCCCGCCGCCACTGCGCAGCCCCGCCTCGCCGTAGCGATCGTACGCGGCACGCTTCTGCGCGTCCCGCAACACGTCGTAGGCCTCGGTGATCTCCTTGAACTTCTCCTCCGCGTCCTTCGACCCTTCGTTCCGGTCCGGGTGCCACTTCGTGGCAAGCTTGCGGTAGGCCTGCTTGACATCATCGTCGCTCGCCTCGCGGGCGACGCCAAGAACCTTGTAATAGTCGGCCATGAAAACCCTAGTGCAGGATATCGGAAACGAGGACCGAGGTGTGTCGCACGAGGGCGATCACCTTGTCGTACGGCATGCGCGTCGGCCCGATCACGCCGATCACGCCGCTGAGCGATCCCACCGTGTACTCCGCCGTCACGATGGTGAAGGGGTCGAGCCGTGGATCGCTGTGCTCGTTCCCGATCGTGATGGACACCCCGGGGTTCGCCGAGCGCGTGCGCAGCAGCTCGGCGAGGTGCGTCTTGCGTTCCGTGAGGTCGAGGAGCTTCCGCATCCCATCCCCCGTCGTGAACTCGGGCTGGTCGGCCAGGACCGAAGCCGCCCCCAACATCACCCCGCTGTCCTCGGATCCAACAGGAAGATCGAAGAGCGTATCGCCCTCCTGGACGAAGACGTTGAGCAGGTCGTGCACGCCGGGACTGCCCGCCGTATCGCGCAGTCGCTCGCCTAACGACAGGCGGATCTCGCGCAGCGTGAGGCCCCCGAGCCGCTGGTTCAGCACCAGCATCACCTCGGCGACCACCCGCTCGGCCACCTGCCCGGGCACTTCCACGAAGATCGTGCGCACCGCCCCACCCTCGAGCGTGAGCACGAGGAGCAGGCGCTCCTCCGAGAGCCGTACGAGTTCGAGCCGGTTGAGCCGGGCACTTTCCAGGCGGGGACCGAGGGCGACGCCGAGTTCCTGCGTCACGATCGAGAGCGCCTGCGCCGCGCGACGAAGAATGGTCTCGATCGCCGACGTGCCGCCTCCGCTGATCTGTTCGTTCAGGCGTTCCGCGTCGGGGCTTGGTGCCATCGGCGCGAGCATCAGCGTGTCCACATACAGCCGGTATGCGATGTCGGTCGGGATGCGGCCCGCTGAAGTATGCGGATGGAAGAGGTACCCCTTTTCCTCGAGGTCACTCATGGTGTTCCGGATCGTGGCCGGCGACACTCCGAGGCCAAAGCGACGCGAGATCGTCCGCGAGCCGGCAGGCTCCGCCGTTTCCACGTAGCGCTGAATGACCGCTTCCAGGACCTTGCGCTCGCGTTCCGTAAGTTCTGGAGGGGACATAAGTTCAAACCTAGTAACGACTTCGATGGTCAGTCAAGGCGGCGGCCAGCGCGTCGAGACGCAGCCACCCCAGCGGGGTCAGGCGCAACCGCTCCTCGTACACCGCCCCCCAACCCACGTCGCACCAACGACCTATGACCGCCGCGTCGCCAGGAAGCAACGCCAGGCCGTCGTCTGAGCGCAGGCCAAGGTAGACCGTCTCGATAGAACGCTGCTCGGCCGTCAGGAATTCCCGCCCTTCGACAGGATCTTCGCCGCGGGTCACGGCAGCCTGCCACGCGGCGTACTCGGGCCTGTTCCAGCGGCGCTCATTGCCGTCGAACCCGTGCGCTGAGGGCCCAAGCCCGATGTACGGCACCGCGGCCCAATACGCGGAGTTGTGCACCGCGCGGTGACCGGGTCGCGCGTAGTTCGAGACTTCATAGTGCTCGTACCCCGCGGCACTCAGGGCCGCGTGTGTCGCGAGGAAGTCGTGCTCGTACGCCTCCTCGTTCGCCGCCACGACCTCGCCACGACTCGCCCACCGACCGAGCGGGGTGCGCGGCTCGATCGTGAGGCCATAGCACGAGAGGTGCTGCGGGGCGAGGGCGAGCGCGTGGTCGAGATCCCGCTCCCACGAGCGCGTCACCGTCGCGGGAAGCGCATAGATGAGGTCAAGCGAGAGTTCGTCGATCCCTTCGTCGCGCAGCACCCGCACGGCGTCTCCCGCGGCCTCGGCGGAGTGCACGCGGTGCATCCACTGCAGGACGGCGGGGTCGAAGCTCTGCACGCCTAACGACACGCGATTGATGCCCGCGCCGCGCCAGGCGCGCACCGCCTCGGGGCCCACATCCTCCGGATTGGCCTCGAGCGTCACCTCAACGCCCGGGTCGAGGGCGAAGCGCTCGCGCACCACATCGACGAGGCGCATGACCCCCTCACCACCAAGGCGCGACGGCGTCCCCCCACCGAAGTAGAGCGTCGACAGTGGTGCGCTCCCGCCGAGATCGCGCACCCGGAGTTCGTCGGCAATCCCCTGCGCGAAGCCCTCCCACGGCACTTCACGCCGAACGGCGATCGCAAAGTCGCAGTACGAGCACCGGCGCGCGCAGAACGGCACGTGAACGTAGAGATGCCTGGCGCTCATGGCGTGAAAGCTAGCCGTACTGCGGACGGGTAGACGGATAGACGGATAGACGGGTAGACGGTTAGACGGGTGGACGGGTGGACGGGTGGATGGCGCCGCGCTGAATAAGGATCCGACCTCCGTTGTCATCCCGGTCCGGCGAGCGGAGCGAGCCGAGAACCGGGACCCAGGGTCGTGACCGCTCGACTCCATTCAACCGCAGCCATCGCTGCAGGTAGCTGTCTTGGCTCCACGCACGTCACCTCGTCAGGTTGGCTGCATGACGACGCTGGGTCCAGGATCTGCGCTTCGCTTGTCCGGGATGACTGCTGCCTACAAGGACTCACGCGCGACGCACCATGCCCCCCGCGTCAACCTCCGCGTGCCCGAGGACCGACAGCGTGGCAAGTGCCGCCGCGAGCGCCGCCGGCGCCAGGCTCGAGGCGGCGAGCAACTCGTCAGGCAGCCGCGGTCCGGCCGCGAGAATCTCCAATATTCGGCGTTCATCGGTCGACAAGGCGTCGTTCGCCGGCGTTGCAGACGTCAGCGTGGCGGCTGGCCGAGCGCCGCGACCGCGCGGCGTGAGGGCCACGAGGCCCAGCAGGTCTTCCACCGACGTGACCACCTGGGCGCCGTCCCGCAGCAGCTGGTTGGAGCCTGCCGACGTCGGGATATCGATCGGCCCGGGCACGGCGGCATGCAGGCGATTGATCGCCGCCGCGATCGTCGCCGTGATGAGCGCACCCGACTTGACGCCCGCCTCCGTCACCAGCACCACATCGGCGAGCGCCGCGATGATGCGATTGCGCTGCGGAAACGACCCGCGGTGCGCGCGCGCGCCCGGAAGCGCTTCGGCGACCACCAGCCCGCGTCGACATACCGACTCGTGCAGCGCACGATTCTCCAGCGGATACGGCACGTCGACGCCCGTGCCGAGCACGGCGATCGTTCCCCCCGCACCCTCGAGCGCCGAGCGATGGGCGTGGGCGTCCACGCCGCGCGCGAGTCCGGAGACGACCGTCACGGCCGATCGCGACGCGCCTGACGCGAGACGCGTCGTGACGCGCACGCCGTACGCCGTGGCATCGCGCGTGCCGACCACCGCGACCGCAGGTCGATCGAGCAGTTCATGGCGGCCGATGGCAAAGAGCACCGGTGGTGGATCCTCGAGCGCGTGGAGCGCTTGCGGGTAGCCGGCACTCCCGATCTCGAGCACGGCGATCCCGACGCGACGTGCGACGGTGTCGACGCTGCGCGCGCGGTCCCACGCCTCATCGCGCACCGCGCCTGGCAGCGCCTGCAAGGCCGAATCAGCCCCGCCGGCCTCTGCCACCGCGCGGTGATAGCCGGCAGCACCGATCCCCCTCGCGCAGCGGAGCGCGAGGGTGGGAGAGACATCCATGGTCAGGCTCCGTCGTCTTCGGTAACGGCCACAGGCTCGTCGCGCCTTAACTCGAGCAACTCGCTCCACCACGCCGCAAGCAGCGTATCGAGCCCCGTGCGCGCCGCCGCGCTGATCGAGTAGATGCCGAACGCGCCGGGCGCCTCGATCGCCGGCACGTACTCCTCGCCCAGCAGGTCGAGCTTGCTGAACACCACGCAATGCGGCTTGGCGGCGAGCGTGGCCGAATACAACGCGATCTCCTTGCGCAGCTGGTCGTATTCGGCCTGCCAGTCCATCGCATCGATCGGAATCAGGAACGCGAGGATGCGCGTGCGCTCGATGTGACGCAGGAACTGGAGGCCCAGTCCCTTCCCCTCATGCGCCCCCTCGATGATGCCCGGGATGTCGGCGACGACGAACGTGCGATGGTCGGAGAGCGGGACGACTCCGAGGTTGGGCGCGAGCGTCGTGAAGGGATAGTCGGCGATCTTGGGGCGCGCCGCGGAAATTACCGAAAGCAGCGTCGACTTCCCCGCGTTCGGCTGCCCGACCAGGCCGACGTCGGCGATGAGGCGCAGCTCCAGCTCGAGGGTCCGCGCCTCTCCCTCTTCTCCCGGTTGCCACTCGCGCGGCGACTGATGGGTGGACGTGGCGAAGAACGCGTTGCCCTTGCCGCCGCGTCCCCCTTTCGCGACGATGAGTTCCTGGCCGTGCTCGAGCACCTCGCCGATGAACGCGCCGGTATCAAGGTTCCGCACGATGGTGCCCGGCGGCACGGGAAGGTTGATGTCCTTGCCCGACCTGCCGGTGCGGTTGCTCCCCTCGCCATGGTTCCCGCGTTCAGCGGACCACGAGTCACGGTACGTATAGTCGAGCAGCGTGGTGAGGTTGCGGTCGCCGATGACGATGACGTCGCCGCCACGCCCCCCTTCTCCCCCGTCCGGGCCACCCATCGGCACGAACTTCTCGCGACGGAACGACGCGGCCCCTGACCCCCCGGTGCCGGCGGCGACCCGTACGACGACGCGATCAATGAACATCGTGAGCGAGAACCCGGGTGAAGAGGAGGTGGTAGCGTCGCATGTCGGACGCGCCAAGCAGGCCGTGCAGTGCGTCGAGCACCTGGCGGAGATCGCCTTCCGTGGCGCCCGCGTGCAGCGCGCCATGGAGGTGGGAGTGCAGTTGCCGGTCCTGGCGCGCCGCAGCGCAGGCCGCGACCACGCAGAACTCGCGGCGCAGCAGGTCGAGCTGCGGGCGCGACAGGACCTTGCCGTACCCGTCGACGATCATCCACGAATCGAGGGCGGGGTGCAGCGCACGGATGTTGTGCCGGAGGCGCCCGTAGAACGGCCCGTACACCACCTCGCAGGTGCGCTCCCCACGCGCCGCCCATTCGGCGGCCTCGTGATGGTTCTCCCCCTCGTCGTGCGAGGGCGCGGGGCGCCCGGACGCCTTGCGCCATTCGCGCGCGGCATTGAGCGCGCGCGGAAAACCGGCGAACAGGTAGGACTGCAGGATGACCTCCTCGACCCACTCGGGCCGCACGGCGTTCACCGCCGCGGCGATCTGGACCCGCACGGTGGGTTCGTCGGCCGCCGAGATGGCGGCGGAAAGCCGCACCAGGGCGGCCAGCTCGTCGTCGAACACCGACACGTTAGGTGCGTTCAGCGCAACCTCCGTCATCAAATCCCCGCCGGTTGAATCCTTGTATTGCATTGGGTCATGCATCGATCGACCGAACGTCGCCCACCACTTCGCCTCTGGTGTTGCGCACGCGCGTGCGCGCAAAATCCTGCAGCCGGGGAGGCAGCGTCTCGGGGAGTGCACCGAGCAACTGCAGGAGGCGCAGCACCGCAGGATACTGCGCGCGCGTGGCGCCGTCCTCGACCTTGACCGTGCACCCGAGCCCTCGATCGAGGATCGCTACCGAGTGCACCCCTTCCGCACCGACCTTGGGCACCACGTTGCCCGACGTCTCCTCGACGACGAGGGAGTCGAAGCGATCCGAGCCACCAAAAAGCATGGGTCGCGTGCGCACGGCGCGCATGATGCGCGACGGCAGCTCGTCACCACGGGTCGCACTCGCGCCAAGCATCGCCCAGGCGCGCGACATGTGGGCGAGCGGAAGCCCGAAGACCACGACCCCGCACCCATCGACGCCGCGTTCGATCTTGTCCGATGGGACCCCGGTCCAACGGGCCACCGAATCGAGTGCCGCTTGTTGCACCGGGTGTCCATCGCGCTCATAGCCCTCGGTCGACCATCCCGACAGGTGGGCCCGTCCGAGCATTGACGCGTGCTTGCCGGAGCAATTGTTGTGCAGGCGACTGGGCAACATTCCCTGATCGCGCAGGGCCTTGGCGCCGCGCTTGGAAAGGGGCTCGTGCGGGCCACAGGCCAGGTCCCCTTCTTCCAGTCCGATGGACTGCAGCATGCGAGCGGCCACGGCCACGTGCTCGGGTTCCCCCCCATGGGAGGCGCAGGAGAGGGCGAGTTCGTCGTCCCCCCAGACCAGTTCGTCGAAGCCCCCCGTTTCGAGGAAGGGCATGAGCTGGAAGGGCTTGGCGCAGGAGCGCCACGGGGAATGCATGAACGGATCGCGCGCAACGCCCACGAGCCCCGAGGCAGCATCCCAGACGGCAGCGTGCACGCGGTGCCGTGATTCGATCATGGCCCCGCGACTGACGACGATGTCGAGCTGGTAGGTCTGCATGTGCTGGCGCGACGTGGGGCAACGGGAGTGAGTGAAGATATACGGGGGGCGCTGCGAGCCGCTTGCCTCGCCGAGAACGGCTGGCCTAGCTTCCACGCCCATGACACCACATTCCGCGCGCGGGCCCCGGGGCCGGCTCGAGGCCCTCCTGGACGGCATGCGCGGGCGTCGCGTGGCCATCGTCGGCGATGCCATGCTCGACGTCTACCTGCGCGGCGACGTCGACCGCATCTCCCCCGAGGCGCCGGTGCCGGTCGTGCGCGTCCGGGACCGCAAATACGCGCTGGGCGGCGCGGCCAACGTGGCGCAGAACGTGGCCGCCTCCGGCGCCGTAGGCACCTTGGTGGCCGCCGTCGGTGAGGACGCGTCTGCCGACCGTTTGCGGACGATGCTCTCGGAGATCGGTTCGAGTGACCGGGCCCTGCTCGCCGTCCACCGGCCCACGACGACCAAGACGCGCCTCGTGGCCCGCTCGCAGCAGGTGGTGCGGTTCGACGAGGAGGACGATCGCGACCTCGAGGGTGACGACGTCGATCGACTCCTGGTGGCCGTGTCGGACGAAGTGGCCGCGAGCGACGCGCTGGTGCTCGAGGACTACAACAAGGGCGTGCTGGTCCCGGTGGTGATCGAGCGCGCGATGGCCGCGGCGCGGGCGCGCGGAATCCCGGTGATCGTGGATCCCAAGTTCCGCAACTTCTTCCACTATCGCGGGGCGACGATCTTCAAGCCAAACCGCCGGGAGCTGGAGTCGGCGTTAGGCGCGTCGGTGCGCCTCGAAGATGCCGGGACACTCCCGGCCACCCTGGAGCGGCTCGGCGCCGAGCACTTGCTCCTGACGCTCGGGGAGCGCGGGATGGCGCTGGTTTCGTCAGGCGGCACGGTCGACCACATCTCGAGTGCGGCGCGGGAGGTGTACGACGTGGTGGGTGCCGGCGACACGGTGACGGCCTATCTCGCGACGTCGCTGGCGGCTGGCGCAACGGCCCTCGAAGCCGCCGTCGTCGCCAACCTCGCGGCGGGGGTGGAAGTCGGGAAGCTGGGCGCCGCCACGGTTGCGCCGGAGGAGATTCTGGACGCCTTCGACGCGTCCTGACCAATTCCGACCCCGCGAGGGTGCGACTACCTTGCGGGTGCGGGCCCTTAGCTCAGCCGGTTAGAGCAGCGGACTCATAATCCGACGGTCCTGGGTTCGAGCCCCAGAGGGCCCACTACAGCCGTGATTCGGGAATCGGGAATCGGGATTCGTTGATTCTGGGACCCCTCGGGCGGCACGCCAGACAGCACTCAACGGTCAGCGAAAGAGCGCGAGGGACTTTGCGACGACCTGCACGACGCCCCACGCGGCGGGGATGCCGACCACCAGCCAGCTCGCGATGAGGGCGAGTGTGGCGCCGCGATGTCGGTCGCGGCTCATGCGGCCTTCCCCTCGAATGGGCGACGCGACGCGGCCCAGTTGCAGGAGAATCCAACAACCAGCAGCGCCGCCATCAGGTACATCGTGAACGAATACGCGTCCGCCCTGGGCACGCCGCGCCCGATCTGGTACTCACGGATGTAGTTCACGAGCGCCGGGCCCGCGACGCCGGCGAGGGACCATGCCGTGAGCAACCGCCCGTGGATCGCGCCAACGTGCATCACGCCGAACCGATCGCGCAGGTACGCAGGAATGGTCGCGAAGCCGCCGCCGTACATGCTCATGATCACCGCATAAAACGCCACGAAGAATACCACGTTCCCGGCCCGCCCGGTCGACGGCACGAGCGCATAGAGCACGGCGCCGAGGGCAAAGTAGATCATGTAGGTGCGCGGTCTCCCCAGCACGTCGGAGAACGAGGACCAGACGAAACGACCCGCCATGTTGGCGAGGCTCAGGAGGCCGACGAATCCGGCCGCCGCCTCCGGCCCGATGCGCGCCGGGAACATCTCCTGGATCATCGGGCTCGCCTGCCCTAACACGCCAATGCCTGCCGTGACGTTGAGGCAGAGCACCCCCCACAGGAACCAGAACGTCGGCGTCTTCACGGCGTCGTTCACGTGCATGTCCCGGGCCGCATGCGTGACGCGAGCGCCCGCGGCGCGCGCCGGTGGCGTCCAGCCGGGAGCCGGGAGGCGCACGGTCAACACGCCGAACATCATGAAGGCGAGATAGAGCAGGCCCATCGCCACCATCGCCTGCGCGACGCCCGGCGACGCCGGTGTGCGATAGTGGTTCATGAGCGCCACCGCGAGCGGCGACCCGATCATCGCGCCGCCGCCAAAGCCCATGATGGCGAGTCCCGTGGCCATGCCGGGACGATCGGGGAACCACTTGATCAGCGTCGACACCGGCGAGATGTATCCCAGCCCGAGCCCGATCCCGCCGATCACGCCATAGCCCAGGTACAAGAGCCAGATCTGGTGCGTCGCGACGCCGAGCGCCGACACAAGGAAACCCGTCGAGAAGCAGAGCGCCGACGCAAACATCGCCTTTCGCGGCCCGGCGTCTTCGAGCCAACGTCCGAACGTGAACGCCGAGAGGCCAAGGAAGACGATGGCGACGGAGAAGATCCAACCGATCGTCGACAGCTTCCAATCTCCCTGCGCTGGCATGTCACCGCCGATGAGCGTCGCGAGCGGGTGGTTGAAGACGCTTATGGAATCGGACTGACCAATGGACTGGTGGATGGCCAGTGCCGCCGGCGGCACACGCCACCGGTTGTAGCCGGGCGGTGCAATGGTACGGGAGCGATCCAGAAAACCAGGCACGAGGGTCGGTGAGGGGCGGAACCGCAAGCGGCGCAAGATCTTCCGCTCCGGGTCCCCGCCCGTCAATGGTCGCCAGGAGGGTCCACCCGCGGGCTTCCACCCCCTCCCCCGACCCGTTAACCTTCCCTTCCCTTGCGCCGGCCCCATGGGCGCAACGGTCGCGTAGCTCAGCTGGTTAGAGCGCTGGTCTCACATACCAGAGGTCCGGGGTTCGAGTCCCTGCGCGACCACTTGGGTTGGGGGTCGGGTAATCGGGTGGTGAGGACCAACAGCAGAACGGAGGAGGCCATGTTTCGTGGCTTCCTCCGTTTTTCGTTGTTCCACCCGACCACCCAACTACCCGACCTTCTCGCCCGCGATATCCGCCTCCACCATCATCCGCACCAGCGTCGAAAAGTCGACCGTCGGCGTCCACCCCAGGCCCTGCTTCGCACGCGAGCAGTCGCCCCGCAGGTGGTCGACCTCCGACGGGCGCAGGTAGCGCTCGTCCAGCTCCACGTGCTTGCGCCAGTCCAGGTTCGCGTGGCCGAAGGCGGCCTCCACGAAGTCCCGCACCGAATACGACGTCCCCGTCGCGACGACGTAGTCTCCTGGCGTATCGACCTGGAGCATCCGCCACATCGCGTCGACGTAGTCCCCGGCGAAGCCCCAGTCGCGCCGCGCGTCGAGGTTGCCTAACGCGAGCTTCTGCTGCTTCCCAGCCACGATCCGCGCGACACCGAGCGAAATCTTCCGCGTGACAAACGATTCGCCGCGCCGCGGGGACTCGTGGTTGAAGAGAATCCCGTTGGCGACGAACATGCCCCACGCCTCACGATGGTTGATGGCGTGCCAATGCGCGGCCACCTTGCTCACCGCGTACGGACTGCGCGGATGGAACAGCGTCGCCTCCGATTGCGGGGGCGTGGCCGCGCCGAACATCTCGGACGATCCGGCCTGGTACAGGCGCACCTGGCGTCCCGTGCGCTCGATGTGCTCGCGCACCGCCTCGAGCAGGCGCAACGTGCCGGTCGCCACGATGTCGGCGGTGTACTCCGGCTGGTCGAACGATACCCGCACGTGCGACTGCGCCGCGAGGTTGTAGACCTCGTCAGGCAGCACCGCCTCCACCACGCGCCGCAGCGAGCTGCCGTCGGCCATGTCCCCGTAGTGCAGCCGGAAGCGATCGGAGAGCGCGGGATCGAGGGTCAGGTGATCGATGCGCCCGCGGTTGAACGTCGAGGACCGCCTGACGATCCCGTGCACCTCGTAGCCCTTGGCGAGCAGGAGTTCCGAGAGGTACGAACCATCCTGGCCGGTGACACCGGTGATGAGCGCTTTCTTCATGATCTAAGAGGTAGTAGTGAATCTCGTCATCCCGGCCAAGCGAGCGCAGAGCCGGGACCCAGAGTCGTTTGCACTCCGCCGCGGCCACGGCGCTGGGTCCCGGTTCTCGGCTCGCTGGCGCTCGCCGGACCGGGATGACGGGGGAGGT
>JACMLI010000533.1 GCA_014379705.1 Gemmatimonadaceae bacterium | reverse complement strand
GTTGAACGGCCCCGTGGCTTTCGGCGGCGCGAGTGGCGTGGCGGCGGCAAAGCGAGCCGCGATCCGCGGACGGCTGGCGATCCACCGCTGCATGAAACCGGCTGGGTCGCCGCTCATCGCCTTCGCCTGTGAGCCCGGCACGACCACGGCCACGTTGGTGAGGCCGTGCCCGACGTCGGCGAGGCCGAGGTAGCCCTCGGGATAGACGTGCATTTCGCCATGGGCGCCGATGTCGGCGACGCCGCGATAGTGCGTGACGAGTGCATAACGACGTGGCCATCGCCCGACGCGTGCGAGGCCGAGGCGACGCGCCACGATGCTGTGCAGGCCGTCCGCGCCGATCACGAGCGGAGCGCGCAGCGTGGCGTTGCCCGAGGTGATGATGCCGCAGATGGCATCGCCGTCGCGCAGGAGGTCGCGGACCGCGACCCCCTCGCGAACCTCGGCCCCCGCGGCGCGCGCGCGATCGACGAGGATCGCATCGAGGATCGTGCGGCGGATGGCCAGGCCGCGATCGCGAAAGCCACGGAAGCCATGTCCCGCGGCGAACTCGCCGAGGAAGCTCGTGCCGTCAGGCGCGGTGATACGCATGCCCGCCAGCTGCGCCGGAGCGGCGGCCTCGATGGCCGGGAGGGCGCCCAATTCGTCGAGCACGCGCGTCGCCTGTGGGCTCAGGTACTCGGCGCACGGCTTGTCACGGGGAAATTGCGCGCGGTCGGCGAGGATGACGTGCAGGCCGTTGCGCGCCAGGAACGTGGCGGTGGTGGCGCCTGCCGGCCCGGCCCCGACGATGATGACGTCGGCGTCGTGCGTCATGTCGCGCGTCGGGTCATCGCCACGCGCTGTGCACTGCGGCGGCGACCAGGGCGCCCGCCAGCGTGCTCGTTAGGTTCACGGCGTCGTTCGTCATCGCGGCGATCCCTCCGGCCTGCGTGGTGGCGGTCCCGCAGCGGTGTGTGGGTTGTTCGGTGGAGCGTTGGCACGCGGGGCACCAGCGCCGCGCCTGCAAGGTGGCGCCGAGGACCGTGTCCACGAAGGCCCCGACCGCGCCCCCGGCGCCGATGGCCACTGCCATGCCCCGGTCAAACCCACAGAGCAGGGCCACCGTTCCCGCGAATGCGGCGCCAGCGACCATGGCGATCGTGCCGACGGCGCTCACCGCTCCCGAAGTCCCGACGGCGACTGGAGCGAGCCCGAGCACGTGGCGTGGGGTGCCGCCGATGGCGGTACCGACCTCGGTGGCCCACGTGTCCGCCGTCGCGGCTGCGAGCGCCCCCAGGCCGGCAGCTGCGAGCCACAGGGAAGGCGCGAGGTACCAGCCGAGCGCGCAGAGGGAGAAGACGCCACCATTGGCGACGACCTGCCAGGCGTCCCGCGGGCCCCCTTTTTCCACGACGTCGTCGGTGCGGACAGCCTTCGTCGCGCGCCGCCATCGCGAGAGTCCCGTGGACGAGACGAAGAAGGCGAGGAGGGCCACGACCCATGCCCATCCCGCCGTCGTGGCGAGCGTCCCGGCAACGATGGCGGCGAGGGCGCCCCCTCGGGTGAGGAGGCGTGCGCGCAGGGCCACCCCGGCGATGAGCGTCGCCAGGACAACGCCCGCTGCCGCCCGGGTCTCGGGGGTCACGATGACGGGAATCGCATGGAGGCGAACGATGTTGCCATGGGTACCGGAGAATCAACTTGAAGCACCGGTGAGCGACCGTTAGCTTCGCACCACGCTATGACCGACACGGTTGACCCCCTTCTCCCGCTCTCCTTCCTCGAAGCCGTTCGGAACGTCGATACGCCGGTGGAGGATTTCGAGGCAGAGCTGGTGAGCGATTTGCGCAACAAGCGCCTGGGGCTCAGCGACACGATCTACAACCAGATCAAGCGGTTCAGCGACGCCGTCAAGCGTGGGCAGCGCACGTCGTTCGAGGAGGCCACGGGAATCGCGCGCCTGCTGGGCCGGCGGCCGGACGCCGAAGCCGTGTTTCGCGCCGCGGGCCGGCACCTCGCGGGCGAGTCGTATCGGACGATCAACGGTGTCACGCGTCGCGTGATGCTGCTGCTCCCGTCGCTGCTGGCCCGCCCGATCGCGCTGGGGAGCACGCGTCGCCTCGCGCGCCGGTACCTCAACGCACGCATTTCGCGTGTAGGGGCGATGGTGTACCTCGAGGTGCCGCGCTCCGTCACGATCGACGCGGCGTCGCGCTCGACCGGATGCACGTACTACGAGGCGGGGCTCAAGGAGCTGCTGCGCCTGATGGTGAACAGCGGAGGGGCGGTGGAGCACGTGCGCTGTGCGGCCCGCGGGGAAGGGGCCTGCCAGTGGCGCGCTGAATGGAAGCCATCCTCCAGCATGGAGTAGCATGCCCTCGCTCAGCCCCGCCACGCTGCCGGCCATCCAGGAGGCCCTCGCCAGCGCCGACCTCGATGGCTGGCTGCTGTTCGAGTTTCGCGGCCTCAATCCCGTGGCGCTGCAGGTGCTCGGCATCGACGCCTTTCTCTCGCGCCGGATCTTCGTCTACATCCCGCGCGAGGGGACGCCGGTGGCCATCACCCACCACATCGAGCAGACCGTGTGGCGGGATTGGCCCGCGCCGTGGCCCCGGGAGCGCTACAGCGCGTGGACGACCCTGGAGGGGTTGCTGCAGCGAATCGTTGGCAGCAAGCGCATCGCGATGGAGTACTCCCCAGGCAATGCGGTCCCGTTCCTCGATCGCGTGCCGGCCGGCATGCTGGAGATGATCCGGGGCCTGGGCACCACGGTCGTGTCGTCGGCCGAGCTGGTGTCGCGCTTCAATGCCACGTGGAGCCCGGAGCAGCTGGCGACGCACCAGCGCGCCGCGGAACACCTTCGCCGCATCGCGTACGAGGCGCTCACCTTCGCCGGCGACGAGGTCCGGCGTGGCTCCCCCGTGCACGAGCACGAGGTGCAGGCGCGGATCCTCCGAGCGTTCGAGCGCGCCGGGCTCGAGACGTATTCCCCGCCTAACGTGTCGGCGGGGGCCAACGCCGCCGATCCGCACTACGAACCCTCCGCCGACCGTCCGCAA
Organism: Gemmatimonadaceae bacterium; assembly: GCA_014379705.1. Classification (GTDB taxonomy): domain Bacteria; phylum Gemmatimonadota; class Gemmatimonadetes; order Gemmatimonadales; family Gemmatimonadaceae; genus RBC101. The sequence goes on along the minus strand of JACMLI010000533.1, from coordinate 2,100 downwards.
CTCGTCACGGCGGGGAACATCCTGCTCATCGACCTCTGGGCCCGCGAGCCGGGGGGCGTGTACGCCGACCAGACGTACATGGCCGTCCTGGGGGCGCCGAGCGACCGCGCCCAGGAGATCTGGAAGGCGATTCGCGATGCACGCGACGCCGCGATCACGTTCATCCGCGACCGGCTCGCCGCGGGAGAGCCGGTGAGCGGTGCCGCGGCCGACGACGCCTCGCGGGCGGTGATCGTATCGCGCGGATACGGCGACTACTTCACGCACCGCACCGGCCACTCCATCGACGGTCGCGAAGTGCACGGCTCCGGCCCCAACCTCGACAACCTCGAAACGCGCGACGTCCGCACGCTCATCGACGGCGTTGGGTTTTCGATCGAGCCCGGGATCTACATTCGTGGCGAGCTCGGAATGCGCACCGAGGTGAATGGCTACATCCGTGGCCGCGAACTGATCATCACGCCGAACGACGTCCAGCAGGAGCTGTTCATCGCCTGAGAAAGGGCGAAGGCAATGGGCAATCGGCGATGGGGGAGGGGCATAGCGAAGCAGGGGTAAGACCTTCCTCGCGACGGCCGATGGCCGCAGCTTAGTCGGATGACCGATTCGGCGGGGGCCCGAGGGCTGCGGAGGGAACTCGGGGTGGGGTCGGCGGCCCTCCTCGTGGTTGGTGGCATCATCGGCAGTGGGATTTTCTTCACGCCGGCCGAAGTGGCCCGGGCGCTGCCAAACGGGACCTGGATCATGGGCGTGTGGGCGCTGGGGGGATTTCTCGCCTTTGCCGGTGCCCTCACGTACGCCGAACTCGGGGCCATGCTCCCCGACGCCGGTGGCCCCTACGTCTATATCCGGCAGGCTTTCGGCCAACTTCCCGCGTTCCTGTACGGATGGATGGCGCTCATGAGCATCGCGTCGGGGGCGATCGCAGCCGTTGCGATGGGCTTTGCCGGGTACCTGGGACGCTTCGTCGACCTCGGGCTCATGGGGGGCCAGCTTACCGTGGCGGCGGGAACGATTGTGCTGCTCACGATCACCAACGTGCTGGGGCTCAAGCCTGGCCTGGTGCTGCAGAACGTGTTGACCACGGCGAAGATTGTCGCACTCGCCGTGCTGGTCGTCGGCGGATTGGTTGCATGGGCCGGCATGACAGGGCCGCCCGCCGTGCCGAACGCACCCCTGCCACGGGAGTCGCTCCTCGCCGGGTGTGCCGCGGCCTTCGTGGCCGTGCTCTTCACCATCGGTGGCTGGCAGCAGATGAACATGGTCGCCGGCGAGATCCGGGACCCCCAGCGCAACATTCCGCGCGCGCTCTTTGTCGGCGTCGCGGTCGTCGTCGTCATCTACCTCGGGGCCAACGCCGTGTACCTGCACGTCCTGGGGCGCGACGGCCTCGCGGCCAGCGACGCCGTGGCGGCTGACGTGATGCAGCGGATGGTTGGTCCGATCGGGGCGACGTTCATCACGGCGGCCGCCATGCTCTCGATCCTCGGGTTCGTGAATGTCGCGATCCTCTCCAACTCGCGCCTGCCGTACGCGCTCGCCGTGGATGGCGCGTTCCTGCAGGTGGCGGGGAGGGTGCATCCGCGCTACGGCACGCCGTTCGTCGCGATCCTCATGCTCGGCGCGTGGTCCCTCGTGCTGCTCCTGGGCAGCCGGGGCAGCATCGGGGACCTCCTGAGCGGCGTGGTGTTCGCCGATTGGATCTTCTTCGGCCTCGGTGCGGCGAGCGTGTTCGTGCTGCGACGCAAGCGGCCGGACCTCGAGCGACCGTATCGCGTGCTCGGGTATCCACTGCTGCCGGGACTCTTCGTTTTTGCCGCGGCGGTCGGCGTGGCGAGCGCATTCATTGCCGCGCCGGTGATGTCACTCGTCGGGTGTGTGCTCCTGCTGGTCGGCATCGGCGTCTTCTTCGCGACGAGGACCAGAACCAGAGAGCCGTGATTCGGGCGTCAGCGGCCCTGACCGACGGTCGCGGTCGTGCCGCGGCGGATTTCGTCGAACCAGTGCACCACTAACAGGACACGCCCTCGCGTGGCTGGATCCCCCCGCACCAGGACGAAGGTCTCGTCGGGGCCAACATCCCAGTTGCGCTCCTGGCTG
>JACMLI010000532.1 GCA_014379705.1 Gemmatimonadaceae bacterium | reverse complement strand
GCGCGTCGAAGGGCGAGCCGGCCTGCGCGTCCGCCGCGCGCTAGAGCCCTGTCATCCCGGCCAAGCGAGCAACGCGAGCGCAGCGCCGGGACCCAGCGTCATAGTGCAGCGACGGGCCGCACGGAGAAGCGAACGACTCTGGGTCCCGGATCCCCGCTTGGAGCCGCCGGGGACAGGTCTGCGCTCGCCTTCGCTCGCTGGTCCGGGATGACAGACGGGGGCTACATCACCCGCCCCGCCGAGAGAAAGTCCAGGGCAAGCGTGCCTAACGCCTTCATCCCCGGCACGAGCGCGGCCTCGTCGGCAAAGAACCGCGGGGAGTGATTCGGGTAGACCTTGAGCGGGTCCGTCCCCGGGGGCGAGACGCCGAGAAAGAAGAAGAGCCCGGGCACCTTCTGCTGGTAGAACGAAAAGTCCTCCGCCGTGGTCGTCGGCCGCCCTTCCGAGACGTTCGCCGCGCCCACGGCGCGGTGCAATGAGGGAAGCATCTGCGCGGTGAGTCGCGGGTCGTTGCTCGTCACGGCGTAGCCCTTGTCGATCTCCAGGCTCATCGAGCCTCCGGCGGCCGTGGCAAGCGCGTTGGCCAGGCGGCGGAAGCGCGCATGGATCGAGTCCCGCACGCCCTCGTCGAAGGTGCGGATCGTCCCTCCGAGTTCGACGGAGTCGGGGATGATGTTCACGCGAATGCCGCCGCGGATGTAGCCGACCGTAAGGATCGCCGGCGTGAGCGTGAGGTCCGTCTGGCGACTGATGATCGACTGCATGTTGGTGATCATCTGCGAGGCGATCATAATCGGGTCGACGCCGTTCCATGGCAACGCCCCATGCGTCTGCTTGCCGCGGATCACCATGCGCCAGGTGTCAGCGCTCGCCATCAGGCTCCCCGAGCGATAGACCACCTTTCCGGTTTCGAACGGGAACACGTGGAGTCCAAAGAGTGCGTCGACCTTGGGGTTTTCCAGCACGCCCTGTTCGATCATCACGGACGCCCCCCCGCGTTCGCCGACCGGTGCCCCCTCCTCGGCGGGTTGGAAGATGAACTTCACCGTGCCCGGGAGGTCGGCCTTCATCCCGGCGAAAACCTCCGCTACCCCCAAGAGGATCGCCATGTGGTTGTCGTGTCCACAGGCGTGCATCACGCCCACCGACTGGCCGTTGAACGTGGTCTTCACCGTGGACTTGAAGGGGAGATCGACCTCTTCGACCACCGGGAGCGCGTCCATGTCGGCGCGCAGGGCAACCACGGGTCCGGGCTTGCCGCCCTTGAGGACACCGATCACCCCGGTCTTCGCGACGCCCGTTTGCACCTCCATCCCGAGCTTGCGAAGGTGTCGGGCGATGACCTCCGACGTCCGGACCTCCTGGTTGGAGAGCTCGGGGTGCTCGTGAAAATCGCGACGCCACGCGACTACCGACGGCTGGATCGCGGCGATGCGCCGCTCCATGTCGGCCGTGAGCTTGGCGGGTGCGCCCTGCGCCGCGGCGAGCGCGGGCGCTGCCGCCACGGTGGCGAGCAGGAGTGCTGCGTTCAGGAGGCGAGGAGAAGCCGGGAAGGAGTACCGCGTCATCGTTGGTGGGGTCGGATGGGCAACTCCCAACGATGCCAGCGGGATCAGCCTCCGTAAAGCCCGAAAGGACAGGGACTTGGGACGTCAATGTCCGCCGGCAGCGTGCCGATACTTGGGTTTACCAGCCATGCAGACGCTCCCCAAGCTGCCGGTGTCCCCGGTCACCGCCGCCGTCATTGACGACCTGCTCGTCGGCGTGGCGCACATGACGACCGACGCCGTGTTGCTCACGAACGCCGAGGGGCGCGTCCTGTGGTCGAACGCGGCGTTTGAACGCCTCACCGGGTACGAGCGCTCGGAGACCGTGGGTGCCCAGCCGGAGCGCTTGCTTGCCGGAACAGCAACGGATCGGTTGTCGACGATGCGCCTCCATGCGGCACTGCTCTCCGGGGAGTCGTGGCGCGGTGAGGTGCAGCACTATCGGAAGGACGGCACCGAGTTCTGGCACGAGGTCACGGTCTCTGACCTCGCGAGCAGTCTCGAGGCGTCGCCGAACTACCGCCTCTGCATTGGTCGCGATGTCACGGAGCGTCGCACCCTCGCGCGGCGCTTCCTCGAGCTCTCGTCGGTGATGGAGTTGTCGATGGACGGGATCGCCGTGCTCGACGAGCGTCAGTGCATTCGCATCGCCAACGGCGCCTTCGCGCGCCTGCACGGCTACGCGACGGGCGCCGAGCTGGAGGGGAGAAACTGGCGCTCGTTCTATGCGCGCGCACAGCTCGACGTGTTCGATCGCGGCATCCTGCAGCAACTCGCATTGCACGAGCAGTGGCACGGGGAAGTGACGGGCGTTCGCGCCGACGGCTCGGCGTACCCGCAGGAACTCACCCTGTCACTGCTCTCCGGTGGCATGGCGCTCGTCGTCCGCGACATCACCGAGCGCGTGGCGTACGAAGAGGCGTTGCACCACTTGTCGCTCTCGGATCCGCTGACGGGCCTCTACAACCGGCGCGGCTTCATGCTCCTCGCGCAGCCGTTGCTCACGGTCGCGACTCGGCAGCCGGGCGATACGCTCCTGTTGTACTTCGACCTGAACCACTTCAAGCCGATCAACGACGAGTTCGGGCACCACGTGGGGGACCATGCGCTCGTGGAGGTTGCCGAGATCCTGCGCGCGACGTTCCGCGAATCCGACCTCATCGGGCGTCTGGGTGGGGACGAGTTCGCCGTGCTGGCCGTGAACTCGGAGGATCCCACCGGCGACGTCGTGCTCGACCGCCTGGACAAGCACGTTGCCGAACGGAATGCGCGCGGGACGCGTCCCTACGTGCTCTCGATCGGTCGAGGGGTGGCGCGCTGCACCACCGATGCGCCGCAGTCGCTCGAACACCTCCTCGAGCTAGCCGACGCCGAGATGCTCGCGGGGAAGAGAAGCCGGTAGAGGGGCCGGCGCGCGGACGCGCTTCCGGCCGACGAGCATCGCCGGCACGATGAGCATCGCTCCCAGCGTCCCGGCCACCGTGCCTCCCGCCGTGGCCAGGGCAATCGCGCCGAAGAGCGATGTGGTCTTCACGCCCACGGCGAGCGGGATGAGCGACGCGAGCGACGTAAGCGTCACCAGCACGACCATGCCCGACCGGTCGAGCGCGGCGCGAAGCACCATGCCCCGGTCCAGGCGGACGTCGAGGCCGCGTGCCTCGAGACGTCGTCGCCGCTCGAGGGCGGCGTCGACCACGAGGATCGACTGGTTCACGGCGAGCCCGATCACGAGGATCACCCCCACCGCCGCCTCACGCGTGAACGCCGCGTCGAAGAGCCAGAACGCCGCCATCACGCCGCCTAACGCGATGGGGAGGGAGAGGAACACCATCATCGCGCCCCACACCGAGTCGAACACGATCGCCACGCTCAGCACCACCAGGGCGATGCCGATCGCAAAGACCAGCCAGAGGCCCTTCTCGCTCTCGTCCGCCTCGAAGCGCCCGAACCCCGCGTCGGCCACCGAGTAGCCGGCGGGAACGCTGATCGACGTCATGAACGCATCGTGCGTGCGCTGCGCCAGCTTGTTGGGCCCGCGGAACTCGTAGGCGACGAAGCGCACGTACTGCTGGTCCTCACGGCTGATGGCACTCAGTCCCTCGGCCTCACTCACGGTCGCGAGCGTGCTCAGTCGAACCGGCGTGCCGGATGGCGTCTGCACCAGCGCGTCACGCAACTCCTCGAGGGACCGGTCGCTCGCTCCCTCCACCTGGACCGTCACGGGGAGTTCCTCGTCGCCGATCTCGAGCCGGATGGCACCGGACTGGCTCCGCATCTCCCGCGCGGCCGCCAGGCCGAACTCGCGCGCCGTGATGCCGAAGCGGGCGAGCGCCGCGCGGTTCGGTTCGATCGTCACGGTGCTCGACTTGTCGCGACCGAAGAACGACGACGAATTGATGTCGACGTCGCGCACGCGCGGGATCCCCTCGAGGCGCTCCTTGAGGTC
>JACMLI010000531.1 GCA_014379705.1 Gemmatimonadaceae bacterium | reverse complement strand
GAGTGTGGTCGCGTTCTGGCTCGCCGCCCCGACCGTCGCGCGACGGCTGAGTCGAGAGGCAACGCCCCAGCGAGGCCGCCTGCCTACCGCCGCGCGCGCGACCGCGCTGCGATACGCGAAGGTCCACTGGAACTTCTTCGAGCGCTTCGTGAGCGAGCGGACGCACTGGCTCGCCCCGGACAACTTCCAGCTCGATCCATCGCCCGTGGTCGCAATGCGGACCTCACCGACGAACATCGGCCTGCATCTGCTGGCGACGGTGAGTGCGCATGACCTTGGTTTCATCGGGGCGAAGGACATGGTCGAACGGCTGGAGGCCACGTTCGGCACCTTGTCGAAGCTGCGCCGCTATCGTGGCCATTTCTACAACTGGTACGACCTGAACGACCTTCGCGTCCTCGAGCCACCCTACGTCAGCACGGTGGACAGCGGTAACGTCGCCGGGCATCTCGTCGCGCTGCGGCAGGCGTGCCTGCACCTGTCGGCCACCGAGCCCGCGCTCGAGGAGCGACTCGTGCGCCTCGCCGACCAGGCGTATGCGTACGTGACGGAGATGGATTTCGGGTTCCTGTACGACAAGGGGCGGCACCTCTTCACCATCGGATACCACCCGGACTCATTCACGGCGGACGACTCGCACTACGACCTCCTCGCGTCGGAAGCGCGCCTGACGAGTTTCCTCGCGATCGCGCGGAACGACGTGCCGGTGGAGCACTGGTTCCGGCTGTCGCGAGCCCTCACGCGCACCGCGGGCGTGACGTCGCTCGTGTCGTGGAGCGGGAGCATGTTCGAGTACCTCATGCCCATGCTCGTGATGCGGGTGCTTCCCCACACCCTCCTGGCGCAGGCGTGCGAGGGCGTGGTGGCCCGCCAGATGGCCTACGCGCGGTCGCGCGAAATTCCATGGGGGATCAGCGAGAGCGCGTACAACGTGCGCGACCACCAGCACACCTATCAGTACCGGGCGTTCGGCGTCCCGGACCTCGCGCTCAAGCGCGGCCTCGGTCGGGACCTTGTGGTCGCGCCGTACGCGGCGGCGCTCGCCGCGCTCGTCGATCCCGCACACGCGATCGCCAACCTCGAGACCTTCGAGGCGCTCGGCGCCCTTGGTGAGCACGGGTTCTACGATGCGCTGGACTACACGCGCCCGGTGCCCGGCAAGGCCTTCGCGCTGGTCCAGGCGAACATGGCGCACCACGTCGGCATGACCCTCGTGGCGCTGACCAATGTGCTGCGCAACGACACGTGGCTCGAACGCTTCCATGCCGATCCACTCGTGAAGTCGGCGGAGCTGCTCCTGCATGAGCGCGTGCCACGACGACTCGTCATGCGCGAGGCGCAGACGGCCCGGCCCGAGGAGGCGCGTCCGGACAGCAAGGACAACGAGCCCGTGGTCCGCGAAATCGACACGTCCAGCACCGCCGCGCCGCGGGTGGCCTTGTTAGGCTCGCTGCCGTATGCGGTGATGCTCAACCACAGCGGCAGCGGGTACAGTCGATACGATGCGCTCGCCGTCACGCGTTGGCGTCCCGACAGCACCGCGGATGACTCGGGACAGTTCTGCTACCTGCGCGACGTGGTCGAGGGGCGCGTGTGGTCGGCCGGTCGACAACCGGTGGACACGCCCCCCGATTGGAGCCGTGCGTGGTTGTCGTCGGACCGCGTGACACTGCAACGTGCCGACGGAGACCTCCTGACGCGAACGGACATCACCGTGGTGCCCGCCGACGCGGCCGAAGTCCGCCGCATCACGGTGACGAACACGGGTCGCGAGGATCGCGAGATCGAACTCACGAGCTATGGCGAGGTCGTCATGGCGCCACCGGGTTCCGATCGGGCACACCCGGCCTTCTCGAACCTCTTTGTCGAGACGGAGTGGCATGGCTGGTGCACGGCGATCACCGCCACGCGCCGGCCGCGGTCGCCCGACGAGCCGCAGCTCTGGTGCGTGCACGTCGTCAACGCGGGTCGCGACCACGTGGGCGGTGTCTCCTACGAGACGGATCGCGCGAAGTTCATCGGGCGTGGTCGTACGGTTCGTGACCCGGTCGCGGTGGAGCGTGATGGCCCGCTCTCGGGCACGACGGGCGCCGTCCTCGATCCGATCTTCGCGCTCCGCGTCCGCGTGCGGGTGCTGCCCGGGCAGTCGACCAGCGTGTCCTTCACGACGCTGGTGGCAACGAATCGTGAGTCGGCCTTTGAGCTGGCCGGACGCTACCACGAGCCGCACGCGGCCCAGCGAGCCCTCGACCTCGCGTGGACGTCCAACCAGATCGAGCTGCGCGAGCTCGGTATCACGCCGTCCATGGCGGCGGACTTCCAGGACATCGCCACGCAGTTGCTGCATCCCGGGGGCTCGCTCGCCCCGCCGCAGGACGAGTTGCGCCGCAATCGTTCCTCGCAGCCGACGCTCTGGTTGCACGGCATCTCCGGCGACCTGCCGATCGTGCTGGCGACGATCGATTCGCCCGATGGCCTGTCGACGCTGCATTCGCTCTTCCATGCGCATCGGTACTGGCGCCGCCGCGGGCTGGCCGTCGACCTCGTGGTGATCAACGCGCGCCCGCACGACTACCTCCAGGAGTTGCGCGACGGCATCATCGAGGCGATGGTTTCGGCAAACGATGCGTTGCTGGTGGACCAGCCCGGAGGCGTGTTCGTCCGGCGCCGCGACGGGCTCAAGACCGAGGAGTACCTGATGCTCTCGGCGACGGCACGCGTCCACATTCCCTGCGACGGTCGCACGCTGTCCCGCATCCTCGGCAGCGCCGAGGCGCAGGCGAGTGACGGGCTCCCTTCGGAGGCGGACACCAAGGACCGCGAGCCGGAGATGCTTCCGGTCCACGCTCCAGCCGCGGAGCGCGGCGGGCCGCTCGCGTCGATCGTGTCGGTGCTTCGCCCGCTCGTCGCGCCCCTCCTGTCACGCGCCTCGCGCAGCGTGGGGCCAACGTACGATGCGCTGTCCGCGCGCGTGGCATTGCGCTTTGCCAACGGCATCGGCGGGCTCGACGACCGCGGCGACTACCAGATGGTCGTGGATGGCGCGCACCTGCCCCCTGCCCCGTGGGTGAACGTGATCGCGAATCCTCATGGCGGGTTCGTCGTGTCGGAGCGCGGCGCGGGGTGCACGTGGGCGGAGAACGCGTACTTCTATCGGCTGTCTCCATGGCACAACGACCCGGTATCGGATCCGGTGGGGGACGTGCTCTACATCAAGGACGCCGACAACGGCGACGTGTGGAGCGCCACCCCGGCACCGATTGTCGACGGCGCCCCGTGGCGCGTGCGACACGGCGCCGGGAGTTCCACGTTCGAACATGAGCACGATGGCGTGCGGACGGAGCTCCTGCTGGGCATTCCACCTGACGACGCGGTCAAGGTCTCCGTGCTCCGCATCAAGAACCTGTCCGATCGCCCGAGGCGCCTGTCGGTCACGGCATACTGCGAATGGGTCCTGGGTGCGCGCAGGGAGGAAACGCAGCTGCAGGTACGCACGAGATTCGTGCCAGAGCAGCACGCGATCTTTGCGCGCAACCTGTTCGATCCGGCGTTCGCGGGATGGACGGCGTACCTCGCCATCAGCGAGCCGGTGACGAGCTTCACAGGTGATCGACTCTCATTCCTCGGTCGCTACGGCACGACCGCGCGTCCCGCGGCGCTCGGCCTCGACGACCTCGATGGCACCACGGGGATCGGCATCGATCCGTGTGCCGCGTTGCAGGTCCCGCTGCTGCTCGCGCCGGGGGAGACGCGCGAGATCACCGTCCTGCTCGGGGCGGCTGCAACGGATCGCGAGGCGCGGCTCCAGGTGGAGCGCCTGCGCCCACCCGTGCGGGCGCGCGAAGCCATCATGCGCACGATCTCGCAGTGGAGCGCGCGACTGAGCGTGATCACGGTGCGCACGCCCGAGCCGGCGTTCGACGCGATGCTCAACAAGTGGGCGCTGTACCAGGCCCTCGCCTGCCGCATGTGGGCGCGCACGGGACTGTACCAGAGCAGTGGGGCCTTCGGTTTTCGCGACCAGCTGCAGGACGCGATGGCGATGGTCTATGCCGAGCCGGGGGTCGCGCGCGAGCACATCCTGCGGGCCGCGGCGCGCCAGTTCCTCGAAGGGGACGTCCAGCACTGGTGGCATCCACACACGGGACGCGGCGTCCGTACGCGCTTCTCCGACGACCTCGCCTGGCTGCCTTTTGTCGTCGATCACTACGTGCGCGTCACCGGAGACGAGACGGTGCTCGACCAGTACGTGCCGTTCCTTACGATGCGAGCGCTCGAGCCACACGAGCACGAACTCTACGACCTGCCATCGGTGACGGACGAGGCAGGCAGCGTGTACGAACACTGCCTCCGCGCGCTGCGGCGCGCGAGCACGAAGGGGCCCCATGGCCTTCCACTCATTGGCACCGGCGACTGGAACGACGGCATGAGTCGCGTGGGTGTCGAAGGCAAGGGCGAAAGCGTGTGGCTCGCGTGGTTCCTCATCACCAACTTGCGCGCGTTTGCCCTGCGCTCGGATGCGCGCGGCGACCATGCCGTCGCAACGGAGATGCGGCAGAAGGCCGACGCGTACGTGAAGGCGGTCGAATCGAGTGGATGGGATGGCCAGTGGTATCGCCGGGCGTACTACGACGACGGCACGCCGATGGGCTCGTCGGCGAATGACGAATGCCGGATCGACTCGATCGCGCAAAGCTGGAGCGTGATTTCCAGCGCCGGATCGCCGTCGCGGCAGGAGAGCGCTATGCGTTCCCTCGAGTCGCAGCTGGTGGACGACGAGTCACGCATCATCAAGCTCCTCACGCCACCCTTCGATCGCGGGGAACACGACCCGGGCTACATCCGTGGCTACCTGCCCGGCGTGCGAGAGAACGGCGCGCAGTACACCCATGCTGCCCTCTGGGCCGTGCTCGCGACGGCGCTGCGCGGCGACGGTGCACGTGCCTTCGAGCTGTTCCAGATGCTCAACCCGCTCACGCACACGTCGAGTCCCGAGGGCATGGCGCGCTACAAGGTGGAGCCGTACGTGGTCGCGGCCGACGTGTACACCGCGCCGGGGCACCTCGGGCGCGGAGGATGGACGTGGTACACGGGTTCGGCGAGCTGGATGTATCGCGTTGGCGTCGAGGCGATCCTCGGGCTCGTGAAGGTCGGTAACACGCTGCGCCTGTCGCCGGCCGTGCCGCCGTCGTGGCGCGAGTACGAGATCGCCTACCGCTTTGGCGCCACGACGTACACGATCGCCGTACGCGATCCGGCAGGCGTACAGGCTCGCGGGGCTCGCGTCGTGGTCGATGGGCACCGGTCGGAGGACGACGTCATCCACCTCGTGGACGATGGCCGCCGGCATTCGGTGATTGTCGAGGCGGCGTCGGTGGCCGTTGAAACACCGATCGATAGCGCGGAAGCGTCGCTCAACTGACGCCACCCGTCCTGGCGAGTCCCGCACTCCCGAGAGTAGTGGGCCATCCCTCTTTGAGGTGCGTGCCGACGTGGTACTCATGGCGAATGGCGCTTGCCTGAGCGACATCGATAAGGTTGCACTCTCCTTCGAGGGTTCAAGCATGGCAGCGAAAAAGGCGAAGCGGGTGACGGGCCGCAAACGATACGGTGAGGCCGCAACCGAGCGCGTCGAGAGCGCGATGCACCGGCGCAAGCAGGGGACGCTCAGGAGCAGCAGCGGCGCGCAGGTCACGTCGAGAAAGCAGGCAATTGCCATTGGGTTGTCCGAGGCGCGCAGCAAGGGTGGCAAGCTTCCGCCGACGCGCAAGACGGCGAGCACGAAGAAGCGCTAGGGACTCGTGTCTCCTGCTACGAAGGGCTCACTCGCCGAGTACAAGCGGAAGCGCGACTTTTTACGCACGCCCGAGCCAGCCGGTGCCACGCCACGTCGAGCGAAGCGCCAGCTGGCCTTCGTCGTCCAGAAGCATGCCGCGACTCGCCTGCATTTTGACTTCCGCATCGAACTCGATGGCGTGCTCAAGAGCTGGGCGGTGACGCGCGGTCCATCCGACAACCCGCGTGACAAGCGGCTCGCCGTGCAGGTGGAGGACCATCCGCTCGAATATGGCGGCTTCGAGGGTACGATCCCGAAGGGAGCATACGGCGGCGGTACCGTGATGCTGTGGGACGTTGGCCACTGGGAGCCGGTTGGTGACCCGCACGAAGGGCTCGCGAAGGGAAGCCTGCGCATGCGCATCCACGGAAGCCGCATGCAGGGCGAGTGGTCGCTGGTCCGCATGAAGAAGGATGGACGCAGCGCGCGCGAGAACTGGCTTCTCATCAAGCATCGTGATGAGTTCGCGAAGGACGAGGAATCGCTCGTCCTCTCCTTCACGACGTCGGTGAAGACGGCGCGTGACCTCGACGAGATCACGGCCAATGCCCGACCGAAGTCCGCGCGCGCGAAGACGACCGCAAAGGCAAAGACAAGTCCCACACCCAGGGCCAGGCGTGCGCCAGCTGACAGGCGGGCCACGCCAGGACATGGCAAACGATTGCCTGCCTTCGTCGACCCGCAGCTTGCGACGCTCGTCGACGATATGCCGCAGGACGACGGCTGGCTCTTCGAAACCAAGTTCGATGGGTACCGGTGCCTCGCCGCTGTCGCGGGCGAACGCGTGAAGATGTACACCCGTAACGGCAACGACTGGACGCGACGCTTTGACCAGCTCGTGGCGCCACTGGCACAGCTCACGAAGGGCTCGGCGCTCATCGACGGTGAGGTCTGCGTCCTCGACGACAAGGGTCGCACCGACTTCACGCGCCTCAAGCAGGGCCTCGCGGCGGAAGCACCGCTCGTCTTCTTCGCCTTCGACCTGCTCTCACTCGATGGGGTCGACCTCCGCAAGCGCCCGCTCCTCGAACGGAAGGAGCGGCTCGCCACGCTCCTTGGCTCGCTGCCTGACGACGGGGCGATCCGGTCCTCGTCGCATGACCTGGAGAACGGGCAACGCGTGCTCGATGCCCTGTGCGCGAAGGGGTTCGAGGGGGTCATCGCCAAGCGAGCGGACGCGCCGTATCGTGGCGGACGTTCGCGCGCGTGGCTCAAGGTGAAGTGCGAGCGGCGCCAGGAGTTCGTGATCGGCGGATGGTCTCCCTCGACGCGCCGTGACTCCTTCGCATCCCTCCTCGTGGGCACGTGGTTGGGAGACACGCTGCAATACCGGGGACGCGTCGGCACCGGGTTCGACCGAGAGGAGGCGCGCGCCCTCGCCCGCAAGCTGTCAGCACGCGCGCGGCAAACGACACCGTTCGCCGACGTCCCGCCGAACATTGCCCGCGGTGCGCGCTGGGTCCGCCCCGACCTCGTGGCCGAAGTGCAGTTCACGGAGTTCACTCCCGACGGCTACATGCGGCATCCGTCATACCTGGGGCTCCGCGGTGACAAGCCGGCGCGCGAGGTCGTGGACGAGAAGCCGCAGCCATCGACGGGTCCCGTGTTGAGTGCTGCGACGGGAGTCGAGGCCGCCGCACGCCGAAAGGTCCGCCTGACGAGTCCCGAGCGTGTGGTGTACCCGGAGCAGGGTGTGACCAAGGCAATGCTCGTCGCGTATTACGACGCGATCGCCGAGCGCATGTTGCCGTACATCGTCGACCGCCCGCTCGCCTTGTTGCGGTGCCCGCAGGGCCGCGCGAAGCAGTGCTTCTTCCAGAAGCATGACACCGGCGGGTTTCCCGCGGCGATGAAGACCGTCGAGATCGCCGATAACCAGGGAACGGTCGACGAATACTTCTACATCACGGATGTCGGTGGCCTGATCGCCGGCACGCAGATGAACGTGCTCGAGTGGCACCTGTGGGGGGCGCGACGCGACAAGGTGGAGCGGCCAGAGCGCCTGATCTTCGACCTCGATCCCGCCGAGGGGATTCCGTTCGCTGATGTGCGCACCGCGGCACAGGACATCGGCCGCGCGCTGAAAGGGCTGGGTCTGGTGAGCTTTCCGCTGCTGAGCGGCGGCAAGGGCATTCACGTGATCGCGCCGATTGCCCGCCGCGCGACGTGGGAATCGGCCAAGGCATTCAGCCGTGCGTTCGCGCAGCACGTGACGGCACTGGAGCCCGATCGCTTCATCGCCACCGCGTCCAAGGCGCGACGCGAGGGACTGATCTACATCGACTACCTGCGCAATGAGCGTGGCGCATCGGCCATCGCACCATGGTCGTGCCGGTCTCGAGCAGGTGCGCCGGTGGCTGTTCCCGTTTCGTGGGACGAACTGGAGCGGATCAATCGCGCGGACCAGTTCTCCCTTGATGACGCCGTTGCTCAGGCATCCGAAGGTGACCCGTGGCCCGGCTACCTGACGCTCGTGCAGGCGCTCCCAAGGTTCGACGGATAGTCCCGGAAGACGCCTGTCCGGTGGCCACGTGGGTCCTCGCGGAGGCCGCCTCCCCATTCGGACCAAGGTACGCGCGCCACCCGCTGACCATGCGCTAGTGACGAGCAGCATGTATGGTCGAGGGCCTGCGCGGCACCCCACTGCCACGCGCTGGCGCACCTCATCCGGTTCTCATCATGACCCTCGGCTATTCTGCGGTTCGTCACTCACGTCTGCTGTCTGGAGCGGCACTCGTGAGCAGTTCCCTGCTCTTCGCCTGCACCGACTCGAGTACGTCGCCCGGGCTCGCATCGCCCGCCACGGCCGCACCGGCCATCGGCGTCGCCAGCACCTGTGACCCCAACAATGGCTCGCTCAAGCTCCCGGCGGGCTTCTGTGCCCGCGTGTTCGCCGAAGGCGTCTTCAACGCAAGGCAAATCGCCGTCACGCCACACGGAGACCTGTATGTCGCCGTCGACACGGTTCCGAATCCCGGTGTGAGGGGAGGGATCGTTGCCCTGAGGGACGCCAATGGTGACGGACGCGCCGAGGTGCGACAGTTTTTTGGCTCCACCGGCGGCAACGGCATCGCCTGGCGCAACGGACAGCTCTTCTTCGCGTCTGAGACGCAGGTCGTTCGCTGGGACTTGCCGTCGGGAACGCTTCTTCCACCGCAGATGGAGACCGTCGTGGTGGCGGGACTGACCGGAGGCGGGGATCACCACCGCAAGACCGTCGTCGTGGACGGCTCGGACAACCTCTTCGTGAACATCGGTTCGGCGACCAACTCCTGTCAGGTCGTGAACCGTACGGACTTCTCGCCCGGTGTCGATCCGTGCCCCGAGCTCGCGGTGCGTGCTGGCGTCTGGCGCTTCAGTGCAAGCGGCAGTGGGCAGGTCCAGTCGGTGGCGGCTCGATACGCGACCGAGCTCCGCAACATGAATGCCCTCGCCATCGATCCGGGAAACGGAATGCTGTACGGCGTCCAGAACGGGCGTGACCAGCTCTTCGACAACTGGCCAAACCTGTACGATGCGCAAGACGATGCCCTGCTCCCCTCTGAGGAGCTCTTTCGCATCGAGGCGGGCAAGCGATATGGGTGGCCGTACTGCTACCATGACGCGCAGCGGCAGGCAAAGATCCTGAGCCCCGAGTATGGTGGCAACGCGATTCGCGTGGGACGCTGTGAGACGCGGGAAAAGCCACTCGCCACGTATCCCGCGCACTGGGCGCCGCTCTCGATCCTGTTCTACACGGGCACGCAGTTCCCCACGGCATACCAGGGTGGGCTCTTCATCGCCTTCCATGGGTCACGGTTCGACGCGTCGCAGCAGCCGGCGGGTCCCGGATACATCGTGGCGTTTGTCCCATGGGCGAACGGTGCGCCGACCGGTGGATACCAGACCTTCGCTGACGGGCTGATCGGGGCGGGGCGGACGCCGCTCACGGCGCGGCATCGCGCGGTCGGGCTCGCCCAAGGACCGGATGGCTCCCTCTACATCTCCGACGACAAGGGAGGATTCATCTGGCGCGTCTTCTATACGGGGTCGGGGAGCACCTCGCCCTGATCGGTACGGGGCGGCAGGCGTGTTCAGTGGTTCGTCCGAGAACACGCCTGCAATCCGCCCAGGAACTCGGCAATGGCTTGCAACGTCTGCGCGAACTTGTGCGCGCCCTCGTCCCCTGACGACGGCGAGACGCGCAGCGCACTCAACTCCATCTGGATCGCCGGCACCCCGGCTGCCGACGCGAACTTGACGACCGTTTGTTGACGCGCCGCCGGAAAGAAGTTGTCGGAGATATTGAAGATCCCCTCCCGACGAAAGGCATCGACGAGCGCGTTGACCAGCGCGGTACGGCCGAGGAGCGAGCGGCCGTTCATCGTGCCCACGTCGAGCTCATACGGCCGGTACGCGTGGCTTCCATGCAGGTCGAGCACGATGACGGGAGTCTTGTCACGAATGAGGTCGCGCAGGCGAAGCTTGAAGTCGTTGTCGTCGTAGTAGTTGGGATCCGAGGGACTGTCCCAGGTCGTGTGCATGACGGTGACGCCGCACACCTTGTGCAGTGCAACGGCGAGTTCCGCCGTGCCCCCGCCATCGGAAAAGCGAGACACGCCGTCACGGAAGGGACGCGTCGCATGTGGCGCCGTGACGATGGCGCGTTGCGCCCCTTCGAGGACCGTAAACCACGTCTCACCAGGCGGGATCTGCTGCCGTTCGCGTGAACGAAGCGTGGAATCGAGCTTGAGGTCGAGCACCGTGTCGATGTCGACGCGATCGATCACTGCCCGCTTGATCCCGGGGGATGGCACCGCGATCTCCGGGCCTGGGGTCCGTGCCGCGGTCGATGCCGGCGTCGCGCAGGCCGACGCAGCGACGATGAGACCGAGCCCCCATCGCGTGGCCCTTCCACGCGAACGCTCAACCATGGCTGGCAATGCGTCCTCCCTGGAGCGATTCGCCTCCAACATAGCGTGGACCGTCGCGGCCTGAGGGTCTATGGCGTCGCCATGTCCGGGGCTGCGTTGTAGAATGATCCCATGACCTCTCCATCGTCGGTTTCCCGTGCCTCGGCACGCCGGTCGATCGTTGTCGCAGCAATCGCATGGCTCAGTGTGGCATCTCCGCCGATGGCGCGTGCACAGGCCGCGTCATCGGCACGCGATACCTCGGCATTGCGCGTGCTTTTCATCGGCAACAGCTACACCTACTTCAACGACCTGCCGTCGGTGGTTGGTGATCTGGCCGCTGCCGCCAGGGAGCGTCGCGCGTTTGTCGCCGAGCAGGTCACCTTTGGCGGCCATACGATCGAGATGCACCTGGCGCGTCCCGAGGCACTCGCGGCCGTGCGTCGCGGGCGCTGGAGCCTGGTGATCGTGCAGGAGCAGAGCACGCGGCCGATCGAAGCACCGCAGCGCACCATCCATGACGTCCCCCGCATCGGCGACGAGGTGAAGAAGGCCGGCGCCAAACTCCTTCTGTACCTCACCTGGGCCCGCGAGGCCCGCCCGTCGTCGCAAGACACGCTCTCGGCGACCTACACGGCGGCAGCAGCCGCGGTCGGAGCGAGCGTCGTCCCGGTGGGG
>JACMLI010000530.1 GCA_014379705.1 Gemmatimonadaceae bacterium | reverse complement strand
TTCTTTCTCGGCGTCTCGCCCCCGGGGACGGACCCGCTCAAGGTCTACCCGAATCACTCCCCGCGGTTCTTTGCCGACGAGGCCGCGCTCGTGCCGGGGATGAAGGCGTTAGGCACGCTGGCGCTCGACTTTCTCGCGGCGGGGCGGGTGATGTAGGGGGGCGTATGGGGCGTATGGGGCGTATGGGGCGTAGGGGCGTATCGGGCGTATGGGGCGTGGAATATCGCGCACGCCTCATACGCCTCATACGCCACCACCGCCTGCGCTATCGCCCGGTCGCCGCACACGCCTGCTCGCCCTTCGACGCGCGCTCCATCACGGCGACGATGTCTTCGAGCGTCTTCATGCCCTTGTCGTCGTCATACCACTTCATCTTCCCCTCGAAGTTCCCGCCACCCTTGGTCATCCACTGCTGGAGTTCAGCCGGTCGCTCGATCCAGCACCCCTTCTCGGCGTAGGACGCGTCCAGCAGGAGCACGGTCGGCGTGGCCGCGCGACCATCGGGCGTTTTGTGCGCGTCCATGATCGCGCGCCCGACGTCGCTGCCGATGATCCGGAGCTCCACGCCCATCACCATCTCCGAGAGCTTCGCGAGGAACGGGATCGTGTTCACGGAGTCGGAGCAGCCATCCACCGCGACCACGAGGAACTTCCACGGTCCGGCTGCGGCGCGCGCCCGCGCCAGGAGCGCGTCGGGGACGGCGGCGATCCGGTAGTTCTTCTCCCACTGCTCTTTTCGCTTTTCCGCGGCCGCGAGAAAGTCGGCGAAGGTCTTTCCCCCGTCGAAGAGGGCCCGATACGTGGAGTCGCTCGTGACCGGTGCGGGGGCGGCGGGATCCTGGCACGCAAGGGCGGCGCCAAGGACGGCAGACAGGAGTGCACTCATTTGAAGTCGGGCTCGGGGGCCTGGGACCGGCGCAACATGATGTACAGGAGCAGCGCGGCGCCAGCGGTCACGCCAACGTCGGCGATGTTGAACACCCAGAAGCGCGCGTCGCCGATGCCCACGTCGATGAAGTCCACCACCCCGCGGGGAGACCGGAGACGATCGACCAGGTTGCCGACGGCCCCCCCGACGATCAGGCCCAGGGCGGCGCCGAGCGAACGGTCATGGGCATCCGCGTCGCGGTACATGCGGTAGAGCACCGCGACGATCACCATCGCCAGCACCGAGAAGATCACCCGCGAATATTCGCCTAACGAGGTGGAAAACGCCGCCCCGCGGTTGTAGATCAGGGTCAATCGCAGCGCGTTGCCCCAGACTTCGTGGGGGAGGTGCTCGACGGTGAGCTGGTCTTCCACGAGCTGCTTGGTGCCGCAATCCGCGAGGAGCAGCAGCGCCGCGAGGGGCCAGAACAGGCGTGCCTTGGGATGGGTCATGCCAGGAGGCGTGGGTGGCTGCCGGGAACTAGCTCGCTCCGCATCCCGGACGCCAGAGGGTTCGCAAGCACGGAGGGCGGACGGCGATTCCTCGCCATCCGCCCTCCCCTGAGACACCGGAATCGCCCGGGAAGTTGCCCTACGGCTTCTTCTCGACCAGCGCCTTGATCTCGGGCGGCAACCCGAACTCGCTGGCGTCCACGACGTCCCATTCCCAGGTCTGCAGCGTGATGATGAACTGCTGGCCGCCCTGTTCCACGGTCGTCGTCGTCGCGCGCTTCACGCCGCCGAAGTCCTTGTAGGCGCCGTACGTCGTGACCACATCGAACTCACCCATCGGCGTTGCGGTCTTCACCTGCGACCACACGATCATGCCGTCGGCCTGCGAAAAGCAGTCGTGACTGACGCGTCCGCTCTTCCAGGTATGCTTCACCTTGAAGCAGTCGGTGTCGTTCAACTTCGTCTTCTCGATCGTCTCCGAGCTCACGATGGCCGGCGACATGCGCGAGTAGTTGTCCGGGTCGGCGTCTTCCTTCTGCGCGGCGACCATTTCCTTGGGCATGATGGACGGCCCCTGCATCGGGTTCATCGACCAGGAGGTCGTGCCGTCGAAGCCCTGGCGCATTTCGCCCATGCCCGGCAAGTCGATCTTGCTGACCTGCATTGCCGGGGAAAACATCTGCGCCGATTCCATCTTGGCGCTCATGCCCATGGCGGGCATGTCGAACGAGGCCGTCGTACGCGCCGACTTGTGGCCCTTCCACCCGGCGGCGTTCACTGCCGTCGCCCATTTCTGAATCAGGTCCTTGGCAGGCGGCAGCGCCTGTGCCTGGACCAGGGCCGGCAGGACAGCCGAAAGGGCTGCAACTGCCAATATCCGACGTGCATTCATGAATCGCGTCTCCGAGGAAGGTAGGTCGGTTCCCGTCGCTGGTCGACCGACGGCAATCTAACGCCGCCGGACCGCAGAGGTTCCGAGATGCTTACGGACGTAGGGCCCGCTGGGTTACACCGGCGGCAGTTTCGATGGGCTGGCCACCCGCCCATGCGAGCGAGGCCGCAAGCGCGACGTCGCGCCCCGCGGAGAGGCTCTTCCGTGTCAGCGGCAGCACCACGTCTGGCGCGACACCCGTCGCTTCGATGCGTCGCCCATTGGCGGAATGATAGTCGGCAATGGCATGGATGAGCAGGTCGCCATTGGGAAGCTTCGCCATCGCTGCCGGGAGCGCCTGGCCCGCCGTCGTATCGCCGAACACGCGAGCCCGGCCGATGTCGCGCATGCCCTCGGCGAAGATCTCGGTCGTGCTCGCCGACAGCCCATCCACCAGGATCGCGAGGGATCCGCCGTACGGTTTCAGCGTCTCACCGCGCCGGTTGGAGCGCCGCGGATTGACGACGTACCGGAACGAACTGCTGCGCCCGGACAGCGTGCCTAACGCGACCTCCCGATCGACGAAGAATCCGGCGACACCCATCACCATCGCCGCCACACCGCCGGTGTTGCCTCGCAGGTCGAGCACGATGCCGCGGCACGACCCCACATCGTCCATCGCCCGCTCGAGCGCAGGGAGCAGCGGAAGCATCCACACGCTGAAGTGAATCACGGCGACGCAACCGCGATCGTCCACATATTTCTGGTGGGTGAACCGGAAGTACTGCGGCGGCAGGGGTCCGTAGCGGACCACCTCGCCGGCGAACGGGCTTCTGAGGAGGTCGAGCCGAACCTCACGTCCCTCTGGGGTCTGGAACACGACATTGACCACACTGCCAACCCCACCGTGCGTCGCGGATTCGGCTTGCAAGGGGATCTGCAGTCCGGCGCGGCGGCGGTCGCGGAACGTCGTGAGGGCGCGTCGCGCGGCAAGCATTGGCGCAATCTCGACGGTGCCTACTCCCACGACTTCCCAACCCGGGCGTACGCCAGACGCGCTCGCGGTGGACCCGGTCGCGACGTGTGATACGAGCAACCGCTCGCCGACAAGGCGGAACTGCAGTCCGGCGTCCCCTGGCTCTCCGCCCTCGTCCTCTGCCGGCCCGGTGCGCATCGCCGTTACGACGTCACCGGGGATGATCGTGAAGTGCGAGTCCTCGAGACGGACGAAAAGGGACTCCACTGCCTGGCGCAGCTGCGCCGGCGTCGTCGCGCGTTCGGCGAGCGGGCGGAAGGTCGCGCGCACTGCATTCCAGTCGTTCCCGCGGAACGTGGGATCGTAGTATGTCGCGCGAATGCGCGTCCACGCTGTGTCGAATGACGCCACCGCGAGCGCCGGATCCATGCTCACAGGGGGAACGTGCGTTACCGCACCACGCCCACATGCTCCGAGGAGCGGGATGATCAGGATGACTGAGCAAGCACTGCGGCAGATGGGCATCGACTCATGGACGATTGGCAGGCTGGGCCGGTAATCACCAAGCTGAGGGTGACTGTCACACCCCTGTCACGCGTCCAGCGGTCGCATCCATCGCCGACTACGGCACTCAACGCTCGGGGAGCCGGGCGAGGAACGCCTTGAGATGGTCCCCCCAGATCGCGGGCTGCGAATGCGTTCCGTGGCCTCGAGTGCGGTCGGATGTCGGGATCAGGACAAACTGACCGGCCTTCACCCGGGGCATCAGTCGCTCCATGAGTCCCAGCTCCGGCGGGTTCACGAGGTCGTCGGCTGAATTGATGGCCAGGACGGGCGCGACGACCTTCTCGAGGTGCGGGGAGGGGTCGTAGTCACGCGACGCCTCGAACTGGTACAGCATGTCGTTCGCATCCATCGCCCGGGAGCGCGACTCGATGTAGGCCATGATCGACGAGTCGGCGGCATCGCGCGACGGAGCCTGGCGCTGCTGCACGAGGGGGGCCGACGTCATCATGAAGAGCATGCCGAGCGCCGACTTCAGTCCGCGCGGCGGGGACGTGTAGTTGCCCCCATTCCACTCCGGATCTCGCATGATGTCCTCACGGATCATCTTGCGAATCATGCGGTTCCGGCCGGCGATCTGGGTCGGCGCACAGGCCAGGGGAACGAGCCCATCGACGAATCCGGGGTAGGTGTATCCCCAAACCCAGGCGTGCATGCAGCCCATCGACGTCCCCATCACGAGGCGCAGGTGGTTCACGCCCAGGCCCTGCGTGAGCAGCGCGTGCTGGAGCGCGACCATGTCCCCATACCCATAATTCGGGAACTTCATCCTGAGTCCATCGCTCGGCTTGCTCGACCCGCCGTGGCCGATGTTGTCGGGGAGGATGATGTAGTGCTGCGCCGAGTCGAGGAGCTGGCCGGGCCCGAAGAGGGTGCCGCCAAAGGTCGCCGAGAGGAAGCCGCTGCCCGTGCCGCCGGTGCCGTGCAGTACCATCACCGCATTGCGCACGGTGCCCGACGCGTCCTTCCGCGGCGTGCCTAACGTGACGTAGTGCAGTGTCACGTTGGCGAGTGTTTCGCCGGTGCTGAACGTGTAGGACGGCAGGGTGAAGTCGCCCGACTTGCCCTGGGCCTGGGCAGTTGACGCGGCGAACAGGAGCAGAGCGAGGGCGCGCATTGGGCTATACACGAGAGGAGTTCGGCGGGTGCCGACGCGGACACGCTGCCTCGCTGCTCAACCGGTCGCAAGCCCGGGCCCTGGACGAACTACGGGAATCACGGGCAGTACGAGACGCACGAACCTCGGAAGCACGGGAAGCACGGGAAGCACGGGAAGCATGGGAAGCATGGGAAGCATGGGAAGCACGGGAAGCACGAGAAGCACGAGGTGCAAGAGAAGCACGGGGAGCACGGGACACGCCGTAGCCCCGGCGAAGGCCGGGGCCCCGTGTCGTGAAGGCGCCCCCTTCGACGTCATGCCTTTCTTCGCGCTCTCCGTTCAGTCGTACTTCCCGTGCTTCTCGTGCCGCTCGTGATTCCCGTAGTTCTGCTTTTCGGAACCTACCCCCGAGCTGGGGTCGACTTCAGCGCTCGCCTGCTCCACTTCTTGCGCGCCTCCTGGATCGCCCGCGAGAACTCCACGCGAAAGCGCTCCGGCGCGAAGTGGCGCTGCACGTACTCCCGCGCCTTCTCCCCCATCTCGTGCGCAAGACCCTCGTCCTCGAGGAGACGGCGGGCGTGCTCGCGCATGTCGAGCGGCGTCGTGGCGACGAAACCCGTCACGCCGTGCTCGACGATCGTGCTTGGGTGCCCGTTGGTGAGCACGGGGAGACCGGCCGCCATCGCCTCGAGCACGGCCATGTTGTAGCCGTCCTCGTAGCGGGCGTCGGCGGTGTGCACCAGGAAGCGATGGGACGCGAGCATGCGCTTCAGGTGATCCCAGTCGTCCGCCGCGCTCACGTCGGGCATGTCGGGGTTGTGCCCCACAATGCGGATCGGCATCCCCTCGAGCGCGGCCTCGTGAAAGTCCCACGCGAGGAAGACGCGCTTGGAGGTGATGTGGTTGGCCACGCGCAGGCCGGATGGAACGTCCCCGATGTGCGGGAGGTACGCCTCGGAGTCCGCCGCGTTCTGCACGACGGTGCTCGTCACCCCCCAGCTCT
This sequence comes from Gemmatimonadaceae bacterium, assembly GCA_014379705.1. Lineage (GTDB taxonomy): Bacteria > Gemmatimonadota > Gemmatimonadetes > Gemmatimonadales > Gemmatimonadaceae > RBC101. The sequence goes on along the minus strand of JACMLI010000530.1, from coordinate 7,106 downwards.
TCGCCTTCATGCGGGAGATGGCGATGGCGTGCCCGCCGACGGACGCGAGGTACGTGTTGAGCAGCGCGCGCATGTCGCGCGCCTCGAACTCGGCGCCCTGCTGCTCCATCCGGCCCTCGAGCGTCTCGTGCAAGACGAGGAGCTTGGGTGCCGCGATGCTCCGGGTATCGAGCAGGTCGGTAATGTTGTGGTTGATGACGCAGTCGTACGCCTTGCCGGAGGTGGTCGCCTCGGCAAGCGTCAGCGTGCGCGAGCCCGCGGGAAGGGGACGCATGCGCGTATCCCATTCACGGGTGTATCGGCCGGGAAGGCCTATGACAATGTCCAACTCGGCGTCGAGCGCAGCCAACTGATGCACCCACGCCTCGTGACAGTTCAAGACGAGCAATTTCACGTCTACAAGACGCACAACGGACCTGTCTGGTATCGAGTTGCCGGCTTTTCGCTGGTCCGCCTGTCCATTAGCCTGCCCTTTCCTTCCAACCCGGGACATTGCGTGGTGCGTTCCTTCTTTTTGGCCCTGGCGCTGTCGGTCGCCTTCCCCGTGCTGCCGGCCGAGTTCGCCGGGGCCTCCGTTGTGGCCGCCCAGGCCGATACCACGCGTCCCCCGGCGGCAAAGGCGAAAGCCAAGCCTGCGAAGCCCCGGCCGCCCAAGCCTGCGCGCCCCGCGCCCGAGTGGCCCGTGAAGGGACCGGCACCCCTCCCCGGGAGCATCCTCCCCGCCCGCCGCATCATTGCGTACTACGGCAATCCGCGGTCGACGCGCATGGGCATCCTGGGTGAGATACGTCCCGATGAAATGCTCCGCCGCCTCGACAAGGAGGTGGCCGCGTGGACCAAGGCCGATTCGACCACTCCTGCTATCCCTGCCCTGCACCTCATCGTCGTCGTTGCCCAGGCCTCGGCCGGTGCCGATGGGAAATGGCGCGCACGCATGGGTGACTCGCTGATCGCCATGGTGGAAGAATGGGCGCAGCGGCGCAATGCCCTGCTCTTCCTCGACATCCAGGTGGGGAAGAGCACGCTGCAGGCCGAACTGCCGCGGCTCGCGCACTGGTTCGCGAAGCCTAACGTTCATCTCGGCATCGACCCGGAGTTCTCGATGAAGACGGGCCACGCGCCCGGCAAGCGCATCGGCACGATGGACGCGCGTGACATCAACTACGCGAGTGAGTTCCTGCAGGAGCTGGTGACGAAGCACAACATCCCGCCCAAGGTCCTCGTGGTGCACCGCTTCACGCGGCCGATGCTGACAAACTACCGGAACATCACGCTGGACCCGCGCGTGCAGATCGTCGTGCAGATGGATGGGTGGGGGAACAAGGAGCTCAAGAAGGGGAGCTACGTGAACTTCGTGTACAGCGAGCCGGTGCAGTTCACGGGGTTCAAGATCTTCTACAAGAACGACGTGCGGAAAGCGGGATGGACGCTGATGAAGCCAGAGGACGTGCTCGAGCTCAATCCGCGGCCGCTCTACATTCAGTATCAGTAGGCGGGCACTGCCAGGGCCCGCAGCCCAAGTACTCTTGCGCGCTGCGCGTGGCCCGCTCTGCGGCGTCGCGACTTCTGGACACGTTCCGTCCGCACCGTACCTGTTTTCCCCGTGTATCATTCGGCGCCGAACCACCCTTCACCCGTGATCGCCATGCCCGTCCCTCGCCGCATCCGCCTGCTGGCCGCCGTTCCTGCGCTCTCCCTCGCGGTGTTGGCCTGCTCCGGGGGCGGGGAGAAGGGCTCCGATACGTCGGGTGCGACTCCGGCTGCAACTCCCGCGACGACTGCGAGCGCCGGCGAGACGATCTACCAGGAGCGCTGCGTGACGTGCCACCAGGTAAACGGGGCAGGCATCCCCGGGACCTTCCCTCCACTCGCCCAATCGGAATACGCAAATGCCGCCGACCCCGGCGTGCCGGCGCGTATCGTGATTCATGGCATTTCAGGACCGATCACGGTCCACGGCGCCACGTACAACAGCGTGATGCCGCCTTATGGCCTGGGCGTCGTGATGGCAGATGAGGAGATCGCGCAGCTGCTCACGTATGTACGCTCGTCATTCGGCAACAGCGCGAGTGCAGTGACGGCGGCAGACGTGGCGAAGGCCCGCGAGGCCACGGCGTCGCACACCGGCCCGATGACGGTGGAACTGCTCAAGCCGCTGATGGGGGGCAAGTAAGGTGACGCGGTCCCTGCATGGCCTGGGGAGCCCGATGCGCGAGGCGCCAGGGTGCGAACGACCCTCGCTGTCGCGCGAGGCAGTGCTGGGATGCGAAGGAGCCTTGGCTAACGCGCGATGGTGAACGGAACAGCCAATCAGCGCGCGAGGAGCAAGGAGCAACACGTCACACCCCCTTCCGCCTTGGCGAGCTCGGACGCATCCACGCCGACCACATCAATCCCGAGGGCACGGAGCTTCTCCTGGGTCCGCGGGAACGCGAGCGAATGAATCACGCGCCCGTTCACCAGCACGGCATTCGCAGCGAACGGTTCTGACGGATCCACCGCGATGATGGCGAAGCCGGGGAACTGCGTCGCGTCCACCCATTCCGGGTTCACCAGCAACGCGCCCTCGGCGACCGCCGTCACGGCCGTCTTGAGGTGCAGCGCGTCGCACATGGCGGCTGCACGGACGGTGTAGCCCCACGGGGCGACGAGCGTGGCGAGTTGGGCCACGCCCTCGGCGTTCGAGCGTGCCGAGCGGCCGACCCAGATCGTGCGGCCCAGGCAGAGCACGTCACCGCCATCGAGCGTGCCTGGCGCTGTGACGGAGCGAAGGGAGCGGTACTGCTCCAGCGCGCTCGCCATTGGCGCCACTTCTCCCTGCCGCGGCACCGCGCCGGGCCACGTCATTACCGCGCCCTCGTCGAGCACCAGGGCGACGTCCTCGACGAACACCGAATCGGGGTAGTCCACCAACTCCGGCAGGCGCACGACCTCGCACCCGCTGGCCCGCAGCGCGTCTTCGTACTCGAGGTGCTGCGCGCGCGCCCGCGCCACGTCGATGGGTGCGCGCGCGACGTGCGTCAGCTGGCAATCGCTGATCGAGCGTGGCACTTCGCGCGTGATGGCGATCATCGCGTCGTCCTGACTGACCCCACTCAGTTGACGTGCGTGAGCCAGCCGTGGGCGTCCGGGATCTCCCCGGTCACCGTCTGGCGGAAGCGCTCCTGCAGCGCTCGCGTCACCGGGCCCGGCTTCCCCTTCCCCACCGGGATCTTGTCCACCGAGCGCACCGGCGTGATCTCGACCGCCGTGCCACAGAAAAAGACTTCGTCGGCCAGGTAGAGCGACTCCCGCGGCATCTCCTGCACGTTCAGCGGGACCTGCACGTCCCCGGCGAGCGTCAGGATGGTGTCACGCGTGATGCCCGGGAGCAGCGTGCCGTCCACCGGTGCGGTGAAGATGCGGCCATTCTTCACGAGGAAGAGGTTCGCCCCCGACGCCTCCGACAGCATGCCATCGGGGCCTAACGAGATACCCTCGGCGTACCCGTCGGCGAGCGCCTGCATCTTCACCAGCATGCCGGACAGGTAGTTGCCCGCGATCTTCGCCATCGTCGGGATCGTGTTCGGTGCCACGCGATTCCACGACGAGACCTGCGCGTCCACGCCATCTTCATGCGCGCCAGCGCCGAGGTATGCGCCCCAGGGCCAGCACGGCAGGAACGTCTCGATCGGTGAGGCGAACGGCACCATCGACGACGCGCCATACCCGCGCAGCACCATCGGGCGCAGGTAGCACGCGCTCATGTTGTTCCGGCGCACGAGCTCCTTCGCCGCCTCGACGAGCTGCTCCACCGTCCACGGCGGATCCATGCGATAGATCTTGCAGCTCCCCATCATGCGCTCGAAGTGCGACTGCAGGCGGAAGATCGCGGGGCCCTGGTTCGTCGAGTAGCAGCGGATCCCCTCGAACACCGCCGATCCGTACTGCACGGAGTGGCTCAGCACGTGGATCGTGGCATCGGCCCAGCGCACGAAGTTGCCGTCCCGCCAGATCCACTCCGTTTCATTTATCTGCGACATGTCAGGTTCCTATGGTAGGGGCCGTGGAATCGGCGCCGACGATGGTGTTCCACTCACGCACGGTCCATCGCTTCACCACCCCGTTCAGCACGAACGGGTCGGTGGCAGCGAACTGCTCGGCGACCGCGGGAGAGTCACCACGGAACACGAGCACGGAGCCGTCGGTCGGGTTGAGGAGGGCGCCGGCCTGCACGAGCTCTCCGCGCGCAAAGGCGTCCTTCGCGTGCTGGAGGTGCGCCGGCCGGAACGGCGCCCGAACATCGGCGTAGTTGTCGACGCCTTCGTAGGTGAGGAGGAAGTACATGCGTGGGATTGGAGCGGTTGGCGACCGCGGAATCTCGCACGCCGCGCCCCTGGACGGGAGCCACGCCGCCAGGTTCCACGCGCTCGGGCGGTGGCAGCCTCTGTCCGCTTTCAGGTGGAGGCACGAGAATCACGAGCGACGGCTCGCATTCGCCGTCGCGCTGGCGAGACTAGCGGCCCAGCCAGTAGCTCATCTTCACAAGGAAGACATTGCGTGGGGCGTCGCGGAATGGGCTGGCAAGGTCGCGGGTCGCTCCGAGGTCGCTGACGTCGCTGGAGCCCTGCCGCTGCTGCTGCCACACGAGGAAGAACGTCGAGCCGGGCCGGTATTCCCAGCGCAGCACGGCATTCCCGCGCATCGACCGGACGAGGAAGTCCTGCTCGGCGAAGGTGAATGCCGGCGCCGGACCCTGCGCGTCGGGATCGACGCGTACCGATGTGCCGTCCGTGCCTGTGTGGCGCGTGATCGTCCCCCGACCGGTGCCGTACGTATCGAATTCGAAGGCACCCGGTCGGCGGAACTCCTTGAACACGCCATAGCGACCCGACGCAACGAAAGGCTGCGCCCAGAGCTGCAGGGTCAGCGTCGGGCTGAACGTCCATTCGGCCCGCGTCTCGAGGGAGAGTTCGCTCTGGTCGATGTCGCCGAACACCCAGCGACCGCCGTAGGTGGCGGTGGCCGTCGGGTCGCGCACGACCGTGACGTACTGGTCAACGTCGAACTGGCGCACGAACTGGGGTCGGACTTGCACCCGGGCCGCGGCCGAAGGGCGGAACTCGAAGCCCAGGTTCACCGTGTGCCGCCACTCGTCGGCCGCGTTGAAGTTGTACTCGTACTGCGCCGACGCGGTCACCGCCCGGCGCTGGTCCGACGTGAGCCCGAACTGCACCTGGGACTCTCGTGGCTTCCGGCTCAGGGGACCACCGCGCAGCAAGCGGTCATCCCATGTTCCCGGCTGGTGGAAAACCCAGGCGTTGAAGCCCCAGAAATTGTTGAGCAGGCCCGACGACAGAATCGAGATGCGCTTTTCGATGATATTGCCGTCGGCGTTGCCGGATGTCGTCAGGAAGGTGTTGACGTCGTAGTTCCGGAACAGGCGATTGGGACGCGTCTCGCGGTACTGGATCGCGCCGGAGATGGAGCGCATGTCGGCGCGCGTCTGGAACCCGATGTCATTCACCTCGAACCCGGGCGTCGTGTGTTCCCAGGTGAGGGAGCCGAGCCAGTGTTCGCCGGCGGTGCGCGCGACCGACAGCGTGCCGAAGATGCCATCGAGCGAGGTCTTCGTCGTGTCGAGGGTCAGCGTTCGCGAGTCGGGGCGCTGGAAGGCGCGGATGGGTGAGCGCTGGAGTTCCGCGATGACCGGCGCTTCGCCGGCCACGCGGCTGCTCGCGAGGAAGCCGCTCACCGCCCATGTGCGACGTCCCCAACGGTGCTCGAAGTCGACGCCCGAGACGAGGGCATCGCGCACGAAGAGCGGCTCGAGTTCGGGCTTGCCCACGTCGCGTCGCACGGCGGTCGCGACGCCGCCGACCACCGTGTTGCCCTGCCGGAAGTCCTGGCGCAGTCGCGTGACGAGGAAGGACGTCCGCGGTTCGACGGGCGTCTCGCCGATACCGCCACCGGGGAGCGTGAAGCGCCCGGTCTCCTCGCGCGTGACGGCGCCGAGCGCACCTAACGAGAGGCCGCGACGCGTCTTGCCCGAGACCTTGGCCGCGGCGACGATCTCCGAGCGCACGGGCACGTCGGTGAACGCCGCCCCCAGCGAGCCTAACGAGCGTCGCGGGGCGCGCCCCACACGGCGCGTGTAGAAGAAGTTGCTCGGGTTGTTGTCGTTGAACGTCACGCTCTGCCCGAAGCGGAAGATGTCGATGCCCTCGAGGAAGAACGGGCGCCGCTCGGGAAAGAAGACCTCGAACGCCGAGAGGTTCACCACGGCGGGATCCACTTCCACCTGTCCGAAGTCGGGGTTGACGGTCGCCGTCAGCGTGAGGCCGGCCGGGAGTCCGTAGCGTACGTCGGCCCCGATGCGCGTGGAGGCATCGGTCGCCTGGTGAAAGGGATTCGCGGCGACGCCTGGCGCGCGCTCCACCTGTGAGGAGATGTACGGCAGCACCTCGATGCGACGTGGCGACTCGAGCGAGTCGAGACCCACGAGGTCCCCGTAGCGGGATACCACGCCTGGCTGCTGCGGCGGCATTGGCGACCAGAGGTCGAACTCCCGGTTGCGCGCGAGCGAGCGGGCGAACTGGATCCCCCACTTCTGTTGGACGCCGGGCGTGACGGAGAATCGAAGCTGCGACAGCGGGATGCGGATCTCCACCGACCATCCCGTGCCGTCGATGCTCGTCGCACTCTCCCAGACGGCGTCCCAGAGCGCGTCGTTCTCGGTGTCATTGAAGCGGAACTCGTCGCGCTGGATGCCGCGGGGCGACACGGCGAAGATGAAGGCCGTGCGACGATCGAAGTACGAATCGATGCCGATGCGGACCCAGTCGGAATAGATGTCGCCTGCGTCGCGCCGGCCCATCTGCTGGGCGATCGAGTCGGGACGCGGATCGTGGAGCCGCACGCCGATGTAGAGCGCGTCGCGATCGTAGACGACGCGTGCCTCGGTTGGATGCGTCCCCGCCGCGCCAGGGTTGGGGCTGTTCTGGACGAAGTCCCCGGCCGGCGTTGCGACATGCCAGTCCGCCTCGTCCAGGCGCCCGTCGATGCTGATCGTGCCGGTGCGGAAGCTCGCGCGCAGCGTCGGGCGCGGCAGCGAGTCCGCCGCCTGC
>JACMLI010000529.1 GCA_014379705.1 Gemmatimonadaceae bacterium | reverse complement strand
CGGCGGCCGCGAGGCGGAGCACGGCGCGCTCGATCCCGCCGATGCGTTCGGGGCGCCAGTTGTGGGTGAGGTCGGCGATGTGCTTGTCGATCTGCGGCATGGCCGAGGCGAGGTAGCCGACCACCGGCGTGACAAAGGCGCGTTCCTCCGCGCCTAACGAGGTGTCGTCCCACAGGCGCGCGGCCACGAGCTCGAACGCGGTGGCGTGCACCTTGGTCGACTCCCACGCATAGAGGGCCTGCACGAGCCTCGCGCGCGCCCGGCGGCGCACGCGGAGCCAGTGTCGCTGCTCGCGGTCACGCTTCGTCGGCGGCATCCAGTCTCGCGAAAAGGTCGGCCATCTCGAGACCGGCGAGGACGGCGTCCCAGCCCTTGTTGCCATGCGAGCCGCCCGCGCGTTCCTCGGCCTGCTCCATCGTGTCGCATGTGAGTACCCCAAAGGCGACCGGGATCTCGTACTCCACGGCAGCCTGCGCGAGGCCGCGCGCCGCTTCACCCGCCACATAGTCGAAGTGCGGTGTATCGCCGCGGATGACCGCGCCGAGGGCCACGACCACGTCATAGCGGTCGGCGCCGAGCAGGCGACGCGCCGCGATCGTGAGTTCCCACGCGCCGGGCACCCAGATGACATCCACGTCCCCGAAGGCGACGCCATGACGCGTGCACGCGTCGATCGCCCCGTCGACGAGCTTGCGCGTGATCGATTCGTTGAAGCGCGAGACGACGATGCCGACGCGCCGGCCGTGGCCATCGGGAGTGCCGGAGAGTTCCGCCATACGTGGGTTCTGGTCGTCGGGAGTGCCGGTGTCCGAGTCGATGACCGGGAGGTCGCGGGCCATTCGCCTCTAGTGGCTCAGGAGGTGGCCGAGCTTCGTGCGCTTGGCCTCGAGGTAGCCGGCGTTCTCCTCGGTGGTCGGCCCGGCAATGCGCACGCGATCCACGATCTCGAGTCCGTACCCCTTGAGGCCCACAAGCTTCATCGGGTTGTTCGTGAGGAGGCGCATCGAATGCACCCCGAGGTCCAGCAGGATCTGCGCGCCAATGCCGTAGGTGCGCAGGTCGGCCTTGAAGCCGAGCTTCTCGTTTGCTTCCACGGTATCGTGCCCGGCGTCCTGCAACTCGTACGCTTTCAGCTTGTTGATCAGGCCGATGCCGCGCCCTTCCTGGTCGAGGTACACCACCACGCCGCGTCCCTCGCGCGCGATCATCTCCATCGCGGTGTGCAGCTGCCAGCCGCAATCGCAGCGCTGCGAGTGGAAGACATCGCCGGTGAGGCACTTGGAGTGCATGCGCACGAGGACGTCGTGTCCGGGCCCGAGGTCGCCGTAGACAATGGCCACGTGTTCGCGATCGTCCACGTCGTTGCGATACCCGACGATGCGCCACCCTTCCCCGCCGATGTCGGACGGCAGGCGCGCTTCAGCAATGCGGTGCACGAGGCGCTCGTGCTGGAGCCGATGCGCCACGAGGCCCGCCACGGTGATGAACGTGTGCCCGTTCTCCAGGGCAAATTGCTCGAGCTCATCGCGCCGCATCGTCTGGCCATCGTCGCCCAGGATCTCGCAGAGCACGCCGGCCGGCGCGAGGCCTGCGAGGCGACAGAGGTCGAGCGCAGCCTCGGTGTGCCCGACGCGTTGGAGCACGCCGCCATCGCGGGCCTTGAGCGGGTGGACATGTCCCGGGCGCCGCAGGTCCGCCGGCCCCTTGGTGGGATCGGCGAGGAGCTGGATCGTGCGGGCCCGGTCGGACGCGCTGATGCCCGTGGTCACGCCGTACACGGCGGCGCCGTCCACGCTGATCGTGAACGCGGTCTTCATCGCCTCCGTGTTCAGCCCCCCGCCCTGCATGGGCAGTTCGAGGTGGGCAATGCGCTCGCCGGTCAGGGACACACAGATCATCCCCTTTGCGCGCAGCATGGCATTGACCATGACGGGGGTGATGAGCTGCGCGGCGCAGATCAGGTCCCCTTCGTTCTCCCGGTCTTCGTCGTCCGCCACGACCACGAACTTGCCGTTGCGGATATCCTCGATGGCCTGGGCGACGGTTCCAAATGGCATGCCCGAAACCTAGTCAGCCGGGGGGCGCTGCAGGAGCCGACGAACATACTTCCCGAGGATGTCGGCCTCGAGGTGCACGCGGTCCCCGGCGCGGCGTGTCCCCAGCGTGGTGTGCCGCTCCGTATGCTCGATGATGGAGACCTGGAGGACCCCGGGGGCCGGGAGGGCATTGACCGTTAGGCTCACCCCGTCCACGGTGATCGAGCCGCGCGGCACGAGGAGCTCGTCGACCTCGGGAGGGACCCGGATGTCGATCAGCCAGGCGTCGTCGCGGCGGGCGGTCGTGAGGACCTCCCCGACGCCGTCTACGTGCCCTTGTACCAGGTGCCCCCCCAGCCGGTCGCCCAGGGCCATGGCCCGCTCGAGGTTGAGGCGCGTTCCCTCGACCCAGGCCCCGATGGTGGTGCGATCGAGCGTGGTGACCACGGCGGCGACCCGGAACCAGCCCGCCCCGTGTGCGCGCACCGTTAGGCAGGCGCCGTCGCAGGCGATGCTCTCGCCGGTCGCCAGGTCCAGGTACTGGCAGCCCACGTCGAACTCGCGCCCCGCCTCGGTCGTGCGGACCGCCGTGATCACGCCGATGTCGTCCACGAGGCCGGTGAACATCAGGCGCCCCGCACCGCGTAGGTCGTCGCGAGGTCGTCGCCGATCGCGTCGCGCGAGACGACGCGCAACCGACGGGCAGCGCCCGCCCGCATCGCCGGGAACTCGGCGAAGGCGTTGAGTGCCCCCTCCCCGAAGATGACCGGTGCCTGCACGAGGATGAGGCGATCGACGAGCCCCGCCTCCCAGAGCGCCCCAGCGATCACGGTGCCCCCCTCCACCAGGACCGACCGGATTCCCATGGCCCGCAGCTGGCGCAGGCCATGCGCGAGGTCGTTCGCCACGACCACCTCGACCCCGTGCCCGCGAAGCGCGGCCTCGTACTCGGAGTCCACATGCTCCGCCAGCACGATCACCGGGCCCTGCTTGAGCGAGTTGGCGAGGGTGGAGGTCAGCGACAGCCGCCCCGTGCGCGAGAACACCACGCGAGCGGGGGGAACGCGTGGCGCCGGCGCTTCCCGCACCGTGAGCTGCGGATCGTCCACGCGCACGGTGTTCATGCCCACCGCCACGGCATCGTGCCCCGCGCGCAGGCGGTGCGCGTACTGCCGCGCGGCTGGCCCGGTCACGCGGCTCGTGGTCAACGAGTTGTCGGCGATCGCGGCATCGAGGGTGATCGCGAGCTTGAGCGTGACCCACGGGAGGTCCGACGCGAACGCATGGAGGTACGCGGCGTTCAGTTCGCGCGCCTCGGCCTCGAGCACGCCGACCTGCGTTTCCACGCCCGCCTCTCGCAGCACGCCCAGCCCACCCGTAGCCACTGGATTGGGGTCGGGCATCGCTGCGACTACACGCGCAATGCCTGCCGCGCGAATGGCGCCGGTGCACGGGGGCGTCTTGCCGGTGTGCGCGCAGGGCTCGAGCGACACGTACAGCGTGGCCCCGCGCGCCT
>JACMLI010000528.1 GCA_014379705.1 Gemmatimonadaceae bacterium | reverse complement strand
GCACGCTGAACGCGGCGCCCTCCACCGACGATGGCGGATTCGCCAACCTCACGTTCGCGTGGGCCAATAACGTCGGACGCCCGGCCAAGACCGGTTCGAGCGCATCGTACAACTTCAATGCGGCCAACCCGGCCGCCAACACGTTCAACGCGACGCTCACCGCAACCGATGCCGGTGGCCTCACGCACCAGGTGACCAAGCAGGTCGTCATTCCCGCAGTGGGAGGCGGCAACCAACCTCCGGTCGCGAACTTCGCGATCACCTGCCAGACCGCGACCACACCGCACAGCTGCACCGCGAACGCTGCGACGTCGACGGACGATGGTGGCTTCGCCAACCTGACGTTTGCCTGGTCCAACAACGTCGGTCGCCCCGCCAAGACCGGACAGACGGCGACGTATAACTTTGCGGCCGTCAACACCTTCAACCTGACCCTGACGGCCACCGATGCGCAGGGGCTCACGCACACGAAGATGCTGGTGATGACGATCCCGTAAGGACCTCCATCCGCGGGTCAGCAGAAGGGCGAGACTGGACGTCTCGCCCTTCTGTGCATTTCGGCCCCGCATCCACGGCCCGGAACGCCGCCTGTACTTGCCGCAACTGGCAGCCCGTGGGACGAAGCCTTCGGGGGTGCGCGTTGCACCACGTGTCATCCTCGTGCCGCCCCCGACTGGGCGTGCGTTCTTACCATCAGGAGGACAATGGTGCACCACTCTCGACGGCTGACCGGCGCAATGCTCCTCGCGCTCACGGCGGCATGCTCGGATCCCACGGCGAACGACAAGCAACCGAGCCCCATCACCGCGCTCCCGCGCCAGCTCTCATCCGCCGAACAGGCCATCGCCCAATCCACGCCGGACTTCGCGATTGGCCTGCTCAGGGCCGTGAACCCCGCGTTCGCCGACCGGAATGTCTTTACGTCTCCCTTGAGCGCCTCCATGGCGCTCGGCATGACGCTGAACGGCGCTGCCGGCACCACGTTCTCCGAGATGCGCTCCGCGTTAGGCCTGCCGGATCGGCCGGTTGCCGAACTCAACGCGGGCTATCAGGCCCTCATCGCGCTGCTCCGCGGACTCGACCCCACGGTGGATTTCCGGATCGCCAACTCGATCTGGTACGAGCAGACCTTCGGCCAGTTCATCGAGCCGGCGTTCCTTACCGCGACGCGCACGGCATTCGGCGCCGAGGTCGCCGGGCTGAACTTCCGCTCGCCGCAGGCGGTGGGGACGATCAACGCATGGGTGAACACCGGGACCAACGGGAAGATCACGTCGATCGTCGATGAAATCCCGGACGAGATGGTGATGTACCTGGTGAACGCGACCTACTTCAAGGGCGCCTGGCGCGACGCGTTCGACCCGAAGAAGACCGCCAGCGCCTCATTCACGACCCACACCGGCGCGCAGGTCTCGGCGCCGACGATGACGCGAAAGGGGGGCTTCCGGGCGGGGACCGTCGCTGGAACGACCGTGGTGGAGCTGCCCTATGGCGGCGACGCCTTCGTCATGACGATCGCGATGCCAGCGCAGGGAACGCACATCAATGCCTTCGTGGCGGGCCTCACGCCCGCGACATGGGCATCCTTTACGAGCGGCACGACCGCGGCGACCTTCGACCTGTACCTGCCGAAGTTCAAGCTCACCTGGGACTCGATGCTCAACGACGCGCTCAAGTCGATGGGCATGCGTCAGGCTTTCGTGGAGGGCGGCGCCGACTTCACTGCCCTCTCGCGGACCAAGGGAACCGAACTCTTCGTGAGTGAAGTGCGCCAGAAGACGTTCGTGGACGTCAACGAAGAGGGCACCGAAGCGGCCGCAGTCACGTCGGTCGGAGTCGGCATCACCTCGCTTCCACCGACCTTCCGCATCGATCGCCCGTTCGTGTTCGCCATTCGCGAGAAGCTCACCGGTACGGTGCTCTTCCTCGGAAAGATCGTGAACCCCACTGCGTAGCCTCGCACGCCCTCATACGCCACAAACGCCCCCCCGGGGGCGTTTGTTTTTCGTCCCCGCTCGCGCGCGCCAGCATTGCCCATACCTTCAAGGGGCAATGCGAAACCGGACTCCTCACCGCTGAGCCCAATGAATCGCCCACTGCTCCTGGCGACCGTGCTATGCACCCTGGCCACCTCCCTCCCGGCACAGGATTCCAGGCGCTGGCGCGCCCACGACACCGAGCGCCCCAAGCCCCGCGTGGTCACCCCGGGAGCGACCGTCGGCCAGCCACCATCGGACGCGATCGTCCTGTTCAACGGCACCAGCCTCGACGCGTGGACCGGCGATGACGGCAAGCCCGCGCGCTGGACCGTGCGCGATGGGTACATGGAGACCGCACCCGGCGCCGGGCCCGTGATGACGAAGCGGGGATTCGGCGACGTTCAGCTGCACGTGGAATGGGCCACGCCCACGCGCGTACAGGGGAATGGCCAGGGGCGCGGCAACAGCGGCGTCATCATCATGGGCCGGTACGAGGTGCAGGTGCTGGACTCGTACGGCAACCAGACCTACGCCGACGGACAGGCGGCCTCGCTCTACGGGCAGTACCCGCCACTCGTGAACGCGTCGCGGGGCCCGGGAGAGTGGCAGGCATACGACATCATCTTCCGTCGCCCGCGATTCGCGAAGAACGGCAAGATGACCACGCCCGCGCGCGTCACCGTGCTGCACAACGGCGTCCTCGTCCAGGACGCCGAGACGCTGTGGGGCCCTACACAGTGGCTGCAGCATGGCACCTGGGCCGCGCACGCCGATTCGCTCCCGCTCGTCCTGCAGGACCATGACAACCCGGTCCGGTATCGCAATATCTGGCTCCGGCCGCTCGGCGACATCGTGCGACCGGCCTCGCTGGCGAGCGCGGAACCGGCAATGCAGGTGCCGGCGTCGGTGCTGCGCGGCTATGTGGGCAAGTACTCGACCGGCGGCAACGAGGTTGCGACGGTGCACCTGAAGGGCAATCGCCTGGTCCTGTTGATGCCCGGCGACCCGCGCGATCGCGAGCTCGGGCTGGTGCCGATCACGCGCGAGCGCTTCAACCTCATGAACACCTTCGGGACGGTGACCTTCTCGAAGGAAGGCGGGAAGCAGAAGATCCGGCTGCAGTTTGCGGAGATCGACCGTACGGGAGAGCGTCCCTGATCGATCCGACAAACCCGGTCGTTGTGGCGCGCGGCATTCGACGGCTCACGCAGCGGCTGGCCAACGCACCGGACAGCGGCGGGGTCAAAGCCGCATGAGGTTCGCCGCCTTCAGCTTGTTCGTGTGGTCGCTGGTTCCCGCGCCGACTGCTGCGCAGGAGACGGCCGCGCGCACCACCGTCGTCGTGCTCGGCGTCAATCATTCGCTGCAACTCGTGGCCGAGGGTTACCAGCCCGCGTGGTTCCGGGCCTTCTACGATCGCGTGAAGCCCGCTGCGTTCGCGATCGAGCGATCGCCGGAGCAGTTCGCGCGCAACGATCACTACGAGTTCACGTACGAAATCCAGTTCCTCACGCTGCCGTACGCCCGGGCGCATGGCATTCCGACGCACCCGGTGGACTGGTATCCCTCGCTCGATGACCAGCTCCTTGGCTTCGGCGTCGACGTCGATGCGCCACCGATCCTGCGTCCGAAGAACGGATTCCAGGGATTCCTCACCTTCCCCGACTCCTCGAGCCTTCGGGAAACGCTCTTCTACGCCGACGCTCCCGCGTACGCGGCCGAACAGCGGCAATGGTACGACGTCGTGCCCGAGCAGGCGGCGCGCGACCTGCCACGACGACTGTTCCTGTATCGCACCTTCATGCAGGCGCGACGCATTCGTCAGGCGGCAGCGCTGTACCGCGGGCGAACCCTGTTGGTCGTCATCGGCTCGATGCACAAGGACGACATCGAGCGCATCCTGCGCGACGACCCGGGCATCTCCATCGTGCAGCCGTCCTCGTTCGGCCTCCCGCCAACCGACGCGGTGCAGCGCGCCGTCGCGGACGACGATCGCTTCGCCATCGCGTCCTTCAACTTGCTCGGCGTGCAGGCGGGGACGGGTGTGGTCGACTGGGCGTGGATGCGCCGCGTGGTCGATGCGCTGCCGAGCAAGTCATCCGAGGCCGGGGTGTTGCGTACCCGACTTGCCGTCCTCACCGGGGCGATGCCACCGGAACGAGCGGCGCCCGCCTACGCAGCGATTGCGCGCGAGGCCGGGAACGCGACGTTCCGCTGGACGGGCGTGAAGGACCGGCGGCGGCTCGACTCCTTCTTCGACCCGTTCGGGAACCTCGCGCTCGCGCAGCGTGCCTCCCTCGAGGAGGCTCGGGAGCGGTACAAGCTCGGGGATGTGGGAGGGGGCGATGCGATTCGGACGCGGCTACGAAGTGCGCTGGCACCCGCGATGCAGGCGCAGCTCGACGGCTACTGGACGGCGTTTGTCGTGGGGAAGAAGTAGGTTCGGGCGTGCGGCAAACGACACCGGGCACGCTGCCTTCGCAGGTGCGACGTTGCGTTCGTCGCTCCGGCGCAGGCCAGAGCCCCGCGTCATTCTTGTGGGCGTTCGACAAACGACACCGGGCACGCTGCTTTCGCAGGTGCGACGTTGCGTTCGTCGCTCCGGCGCAGGCCGGAGCCCCGCGTCGTTCTCGTGGGCTACCCGCCCCCCCGGCTCCGCCACTTCGCCAGCAATTCCTGCTCTCGCACCGCCGACAAACCCGGGCGACGCTGCTCGGGCCAGTCACTGAACGCCCCGCGGTACCACGTCAACGTGTCACGCGCCATGTCCGTGAGAGGGCGATGCTTCAACCCCGCGGCACGCGCCTTCGCGCCGTCGAGGTTGAACGCGCCGATGCCTCCATTCAGCCCACCGCGCATGCCGGGATCCTGGTAGTCGTTGCGCGGCGGCCACCAGAGCGGCATCCCGAAATAGGGGCGGACCTTCTCCGCCCGCAGGAAATCCGCGTCCACCCAGGTAAACGTGCTCGGCGTCGTCATCACCGACTTCACGCCATTGAGCATCTCACCAAAGGTGATCACCGGGCCGACCGCATTGAAGGCTCCCAAGCGCCGTTCCTCGATCGACGCGATGACGAACGCGCCAAGGTCACGCGCGTCGATCGTCTGGAAGGGATCGTTCGGCGTGCCGGGCGCCAGGATCTCGCCACCGCGCTCGACGCGAAGCACCCAATAGGTGAACAGGTGGTTGTTGTCGCCCGGGCCCGAGACCCAGCCGGGGCGCACGATCGTGTGGTTGCTGGGGTACGCCTTGACCACCTCCGCTTCACAGAGCGCCTTGAGCGGTCCGTAGTAGTTCTGCGGATCGTGTGGCGTGCCCGGAGGCAGGGTCGCGAGCGGATACGACTCCGTGATGCCGGCGGTGTGGAAGTCCCGATAGGCGTCGATCGTCGACGTGTAGAAGTAGTGGCCAACCGATCCCTTCAATAGCTCGGCCGACTGCTGCACGTGCGACGGTACGTAGCCCGAGTTGTCGATGACGACGTCCCAGCTTTTCCCCTTGAGGGCGTCGAGCTTGCCGTCACGGTCGCCGACGAGTCGCTCGGCTTCAGGGAAGAGTTCTGTTCCCTGCCGACCGCGCGTGAATAGCGTGATCTTGTGCCCGCGGTCGAGCGCCGTGCGCACCATGTGGGGCCCGATGAATCCCGTTCCGCCGAGGAACAGGATGCGGAGCGGCGCGCGCCGTGGCGATGGCCCGGCGGCGAGTGCTTCGCGGCTCGTGATGAGGCCGAGCACCCCGGCGGCGGACGTTGCGATCATGGAGCGGCGGGTCCACGTCATCAGTCGGGCGGTAAGAGGGTCGCACGATCATGCTGCGGCATGAAGGAAACTCCGTGCCGCCACCTTCGCTACGCAGTTGGGGTACGACGCTCCCACGCGGGGACGGCTCGTGGACGGGTCGTTTCCCCAGGACCATTCCTATGCCGTGGCGCCGGATAGTTTGATATTGCCCTCACACACCCTGAGCGATGCGCGATCCAAATGACACGCGAGAGTTGATGAAGGCCTTGTTCGCCTGGGCAGACACACAACGCCGTGGGTGCAGGACTGGAGCCGTGGCCCCTGACGCGGTCGACTTCATTCAGCTGCACCATCGGCCCGACCCTCGCGCGCCGGAAGCCCAGGTCACCCTACGCGCGGAACTGCGCGATGGACGGCCGGTGATTGTCGTGACGCTTCCGTCACGACCGGCCGAGGGAGGGGGCAGCTCGCGCGCCGACATCCGGGCGAGCAGTGGCCGAACCATGATGGCAGGGACCGGGCTTCCCCCGCGCGCACCAGACGCGACGTGCGAGGGATGTGGAGCGACTGGAACGGTCGGGCGAGCAATCCGCGGCGACAGCGAGGGCAATGCGATCGAGATGCATCGGTTCTGTGTTGACTGCTGGCCGGAATGGTCGGCGCGCTACCGGGCTCGTTGGCAGGAGCAGGATCGGCGCCGGCAAGAGGCCTTCCTGCGGCGGGACCTCACGCAGCCGAGCGTTCCGGAGCCAGCGGGCACTGGAACTGGCATGACCTTCGAGGCAGCGACGTGGCACAACACGATCGAGTTCGTGCGCGAGATCGAGCGCAGCATGCGGCCCCCGACGCCACCGGCACCCGTCGACCTGCAGGCGATCGCGGCAGAGATCGAATCTGGCGCATCCGCCATCGAGGGCGACATGCCCTTCGAGGTCGAGGCCTTCATTGCGCGTTACGGCGCACGGACCTCGTGAGCGGTTCTTGCGGAGCATTGCCATCTATGCGGGTAAGCGATCCGCAGCCCGCGCTGCAGATCAACGTTCCGCGTGGGCGACCAATACGTGACGTCCCAGACCTTCGCGGATTGGGGGTCGATGAAGGTCGAGACATTGCTCCGGTACTTCACCCGCCGGGGTCCGCGTCCCAAGTTCCCGCATCCCTGCGCCATTCACCGACGAGGTCCATGCGCCACTCCCTGCTGCTCCTCCTGCTCGCACCCACGATCGCTCTCGCCCAGGGCACCTCTTCGCACGCGCCGGCCCCGGCCTTCACCGATCCGCAGCGACTCGCCAAGCTCTCGAGTGCCTTCCCTGCCATCGATCGCATGATGCGGGAGTTCGCCGAGCGCGCGAAGGTCCCCGGCATTGGCTACGGCATCATCGTCGACGGCAAGGTCGTCCACCTCGGCATCTCCGGCCTCCGCGACGTGAAGGCCAACGCGCCGGTGGAGAGCACGACGGTGTTCCGCATCGCGTCGATGACCAAGAGCTTCACCGCCCTCGCGATCCTCCAACTGCGCGATGCAGGCCGCCTTTCGCTCGAGGATCCCGCCGAGAAGTACGTGCCGGAGCTGCGCCGCCTCAGGTATCCCACGTCAGACTCCCCGAAGATCACCATCCGGCACCTGCTCTCCCACTCGGAGGGCTTCCCTGAGGACAATCCGTGGGGCGACCAGCAGCTCTCGCGCACCGACGCTGAAATGGCAGCGATGATGCGACAGGGCATCCCGTTCTCCACCGCCCCCGGCACCAACTACGAATACTCGAACTACGGCTTCGCCATCCTCGGCCGCATCGTGGCCAACGTGTCGGGCATGCCGTACGCGCGCTACGTGCGCCAGCGCATCCTGCTCCCCCTCGGCATGACGGTGACGACGCTCGAGGCATCGCAGGTGCCGGCGACCCGCCTCGCTCACGGCTATCGGCGCCAGGATGACCAGTGGCTGGAAGAGGCGCAGCTCCCCGACGGCTCCTTCGGCGCGATGGGCGGCATGCTGACGTCGATCGCGGACCTCGGCAAGTGGGTCGCGTTCATGCTCGACGCGTGGCCTGCCCGCGATGGCCCCGACCGCGGACCTGTGAGGCGATCGTCGGTGCGGGAAATGCAGCAGGTGACTCGCTACAACGGCGGCACCGCCATCCGTGACGCCAACGGCATGCCGCAGCTCAACGCCGGTGGATACGGTTACGGCCTCGGCATCCGCCAGACCTGCCTCTTCAGGGTCTCGGTGTCGCACACGGGCGGCCTGCCCGGCTTTGGCTCCCTGATGCGCTGGCTCCCCGACCAGGGCGTTGGCATCGTCGCGTTAGGAAACCTCACCTATACGGGATGGGGCGGCGTCGCCGAGCAGTCGCTGGCCGAGCTGGCAAAGACGGGTGGGCTCGAAGCTCGCGCGCCACAGCCGGCGCCCGTGCTGGTGCTGCGCCGCGAGCAGGTGTCACGCCTCGTCGCACAGTGGAGCGAGCCCCTCGCCGACTCGCTCGCGGCGATGAACCTGTACCTCGACGAGCCCAAGTCGCGACGACAGGCGGCGATCGCGGGTCTCGTCGCCACTGCAGGAGGCAATTGCCGTCCCGAGGGCGGGATCGTCGCAGAAAACGCGCTGCGCGGGCGTTGGCGCATGCGCTGCGGAACGGGCGACCTGCGCGTCACGATCACGCTGGCACCGACGGAGCCAGCCACCGTGCAGTTTCTCGATGTGGTCCCAATGCGCAGGGACGAGTCCCTGGCACCACCGGCCGTCTGTCGATGATGCCTTAACTACCTGCGCCTCGATCGGTCCGACAGAGGCGCGATGACCGTCATCGCGCCTCGCCTTTCTCCGCGGACCATCACCCCACGTCGCATCGTGAGACGGCTCCTGCTTTTCGTCATGGCCTGCGTGGCCCTCCAGCCCGCGCGCGCTGACGCCCAGCGTCGCCCGCGGCACTTGCAAGGTGCCGAGAACTTCCTTCCCGCACCTCGCCCTTCCATCGGCCTTCGCGGCGGCTACGACTTCGATGCCGATGCGTGGAGCCTCGGCGCGCAGGCCCGGGTGCCTATCACGCGCAAACTGCAGTTCGTGCCGAGCGGGGACGCGTTCTTCGGCGAAGGCGCGACCAACTGGCAGCTCAACGCTGACCTCGCGTACGGCGTGGGCCCACTCGGTGGCATCTACCTCGGCGCCGGACTCGCAGCACTCAACTGGGACGCCGATGGCGCGGGCGGCGATGACCGATCGACAAGCGTGGGGGCCAACACCTTCATCGGCCTGCAGGCACCTGGTATTCGCCTCCCGGTGCGCCCGTTCGTCGAGGCCCGATGGACCTTCGTGGAGGACGCGTCTCCCTTCCGGCTCGCCGTCGGCGCCAACTTCCCGTTAGGCGACCGCGCCCGACGTGCACGCCGCAGACAGGAGCGATGACCATGGAACAGACCATTCCGCCCGTCGTCACAGTGCTGCCCGACGCATCTGCGACCTTTCTGCCGCGCTGGCGATCTCGGCGGAACCGTCTCCTGAATGAGGCGGTCGGAGGCAAGGGCGCCGGACACCACTAGCCGCGCGCGTCGTACCGGCCCGGGCCGACCCGTCACGACGCGTTGGCCCGCGGCACCGGGGGGCATAGCTTCGTTGCACCTCCACACCCCAGGATCGTGCGACGCCTTCCCCTGCTCCTTCTCGCGCTCGCCTGTGCGCGCACCAACTCGGTGCGAACCGCCCCGGCGCGTACCAGCACCGATCTCTCCGCCGCCGACCTCCGCCTGCGTCTCTACGCGCTCGCCGACGACAGCATGATGGGGCGCGCGCCTGGTGACCCGGGCAACTCGATTGCCACCACGCATATCGCCGCGGAGTTCGCGCGCTTCGGCCTCGAGCCCGCTGGTGACAACGGCACGTGGTTCCAGACGCTGCCGTTCTATCGGCGCAGTGTGGACCGCCGCGACACGCTCCGCATCGACGGATACATCGGAAAGTTGGGGTCAGACTATGCCCCCATTCCCTCGAATGCCCGGTACCGGCCGGTCGACAACACGCCGACGGTGTACGCCGGCCTCGCTTCCGATTCGAGTACCTGGATCGACGCGAGCAAGGCGAGTGGCAAGGTGGTCATCTTCAGCGTGCTGCCCCTCGAACGGCGCACGGTTGCCACGCGTCGCACGAACCTCGGGCCCATCGTGTCGTCGCAGCGCTTCATCGGCGCCAAGGCGATCCTCGTCGCCGAACTCGATGCGGCCGGCCCATCGACCGCCGCCGCCTACCTCACCGGCAACCTCGTGCTGGATACCACGTGGCGCGACGATCCCCCCGTGACCGTGGTGAGCAATGATTTCGCCGCGCGGCTCATCGGGATACCGCTCGGCCAGGCCATGGCCGGCCGCACGGGGAGGACCCTCCATGGCGGCATGCGCGTGGGCGTGTTTCCACTCGAACACCCCGCGCGCAACGTGGTCGGCATCCTCCGTGGCAGTGACGCGTCGGTCAACGGACAGTTCGTGTCGCTCACTGCGCACAACGACCACGTGGGGTTCGACCGCGCTCCCGTGGATCACGACTCGCTGCGCGCCTTCAACTCCGTGGTCCGCCCGATGGGTGCCGACTCCCCCAACCGTGCCGCGACCGCCGAGGAACAGAAGCGCATCCGCACGATCCTCGACTCGCTGCGCGCGATCCGTCCACCGCGCCCCGACTCGATCCGGAATGGCGCGGACGACGATGGCTCCGGCACCGTGGCGCTGATGGAGATCGCCGAGAATCTCGCCAGCGGCCCGCGCCCGCGTCGCTCGATCCTCTTTGTCTCGCACACGGCGGAGGAGTTCGGGTTGCTCGGCTCGCGCTGGTTCACCGACCACCCCACGGTCAATCGCGACTCGATCATTTCCGAGATCGACATGGACATGATTGGCCGCGGCAGCGTTCGCGACCTGCCCGATGCCGGGCCCGCCTACCTCGAGGTGATCGGCATGCGTCGCCTGTCGACGGAGTTCGGCGACGTGCTCGAGGCGGTGAACAAGCGTCAACCGCAACCGTTTGCGTTCAACCTTGCGTTCGACGCGCCGGGCCACCCGCTGCAGTACTACTGCCGCGCCGATCACTACAGCTACGCGCGCTACGGGATTCCCTCCGTCGCGATTTCGCGCGGCGAGCACATGGACTACCACCAGGTGACCGACGAGCCCCAGTACATCGACTACGACGCGCTCTTCCGCGTGGCGTCGTTCGTGCGCGACGCGGCCCTGGAGCTGGCCACGCGCCCGAGACGTCCCAGGCTGGACAAGCCGAAGCAGGATCCGCGCGCGCCGTGCCGGCAGTGAGGTGAGCACGCCGGAGCTTGCGATGCGGTGCCGGTGCGACCTCTTTTCCTGAGGCTCCCCCGCACCGCACCAACGCTCCTGCGCACCACGCTTCGTCGCGCCCGCTGGGCCACGCGAGTCCAGTTCCTCAACCTCGGCTTCATCGCCGGTGTGTGGGGCGTGCACGTGCCGTCGATCAAGGCACACTTTGCCCTCGACGAGCGGCTGCTGTCCTTCGTGCTGTTGTCGATGAGCACGGGATCGTTGGTGTCGCTGCTGCTCGCCGGTCGCGTCATTGCAAAGCTCGGGGCGCGGAACGCCAGCGTCGTCACCGGGATGTTGTTCTGCGCGGGGCTTGGCTCCTCGCTCGTGATGCCGGGCGTCGCCACGCTCTGCCTCGCCCTCGGCTGCATGGGGGCCGGCGAGAGCATGTATGACGTGGCCATCAACACCGAAGGCACTACGCTCGAGACCCTGAGTGGGCGCGCGGTGATGAGCGGCTTCCACGGCATGTTCAGCCTCGGGGCCATGGGTGGCGCTGGCGCCTCCGCGGCAATGCTTCGCCTCGGTATTGAGCCCACCATGCAGCTGATCGGCGTCGCGGTCGTCATCGTGGCCGCCGTGACGATCGCATCACGCGGAATGCTCGAGGTGCATCCGGCAGCCGAATCGGCGCAGCGGCACTTTACGTGGCCACGTGGCGTGCTGCTCGTCATCGGCATCCTGATCCTCTGCGGGATGCTCGCCGAGGGCGTGATGTACAACTGGAGCGTGCTCTACGTGCAGCAGGAGTTGCACACGACGCAGGAGCGCGCGGCACTGGCGTACGTGACCTTTGCCGGGGCGACGGCGGCAATGCGCTTCGCGGGCGATGCGGTCCGGGCTCGTGTTTCCGAGCGCGCGATGCTCCTCACGGGGACGCTCCTCTCTGCCACGGCGATGACGATCGTGCTGGTAGTCGCGCGGCCGTGGGTGGCGATGGTGGGCTTCGGGCTCGTGGGCGTGGGCCTCGCGACCGTCGTGCCCATCCTGTACAACGCCGCGACGCGCGTGCCGGGTGTGAGCCGCGCGGCAGCTATTGCCTCGGTTTCGTCAATCGGGTACCTGGGCTTCATGGTCGGCCCGCCCATCATCGGGGCCATCGCGCACGCCTCGTCGCTGACTGCCGCGATGACCACGCTGAGCGTTGCTGCGCTCGTTCTCGCGGTGGGCACGCCGCGCGTTCCGACGGCTCCTGCACCGCGGTCCGCGCCACCACGCCCGGCGTAGGTGGTCATCCCGATCGCGAGGCGCGCCTGAACGTCAACTGTGGACCACGCGGGTGACGATCCACGCCCAGACATACAGCCCGAGTCCGTAGATGCCATGTGTCGCGAGGCTCTTCACTCGGGCGAGTGCCGGGCGACGGGTTGCGGAGGATGCGACGCCGAGCCCCAACGCCGGTTGCAGGATGAAGAATGGAAAGGCGACGGTGGCGACGCCGTACACCAGCGCCGGGGTCAGCGTCGGTCGCGCAAGCCATCCTGGGACGGCCATCACGAATGCCATCGCGAGCCCTGTTCCGATGGCGTAGTGCGCCATCCAGCCAAGTATGCACTCGAGTCGGAGGGGAGTGACCTCCGTGATGCTGCGATGTCGCAGCACCCCGCGCGGCACGCTGCCGAGCCAACGCCCGAGCAGGCAGTAGTCGAGGGACCCGACGCCGAACACGCGCTTGAGCATCGCGTTCCACGCATCGATGCCCGCCGTGGCCCCGATACCAACGATGACGGCGACCAGGAGTAGCGAGAACATGGTCATCGAGCCCCCGACAGTGCCGGCCCACCCACGTGCCTCGGGCCGCCGAGGCACACCAGGTACAGCGCCTTCATGGGCGACCGATGCGAAGGCCAGCCATGACCCCGGTGCCTGTCGCGGTTGTTGTTTCCTGCCCGCCAGTGATCGGGGAGAAGGCGAGTGCCGCGCCCACGGCGACGGCAGCGAGTCTGGTGATCGTTCGAAGCATGGCGAGGTGCCGGTGGACGGGTGAGGTCTGAGCCTGTGCCCTATGCCAGAAGGGTACGGAAGCCGAGACATGTCGGAAGGCGCATCATCTGCACTTCATACGTGCATTTGACGCCATGTCTAATTGGGGCAAGGTTCAGGCATGTCGACACCGGACCTGAACCTCCTCATCGCGCTCGACGTGCTCCTCGCCGAGGAAAGCGTGGCGCGGGCGGCGCAGCGCCTGGGCCTGAGCCCATCCGCGATGAGCCGAACGCTCGCGCGACTGCGTGAGGTCACGGGGGATCCCCTGCTCGTGCGCGCCGGGCGAGCGCTGGTTTCCACCCCCCGTGCGCTCGAGCTGCGCGAGCGGACGGGTGCGCTCGTGCGGGACGTCGGGGAGGTCCTCCGTCCCGCATCGAAACCGCGGCTCGATCAACTCATGCGAACGTTCACCCTGCGGTGCAGTGACGGCTTCGTGGAGAACTTCGGTCCGGCCCTGCTCGCGCGCGTCGCCTCCGACGCTCCCGGAGTGCGGCTTCGTTTCATCCAGAAGGTGAACCGGGATAACGCGCCGCTTCGCGAGGGGGCCGTCGACCTCGAAACGGGGCTGGTTCGCAAGGCGACGGCGCCCGAGTTCCGTGTGCGCGCGCTGTTTCGCGACCAGTTCGTCGGCGTGGTCCGTGACGGGCACGCGTTGAATCGCGGGGCCATCACCCCGGCTCGTTATGCAGCGGCCTCCCACGTGGCGATTGCGCGCGGCGGAAGTGACCGCGGCCCGGTTGACGAGGCCCTCGCGTCGCTGTCGCTCGACCGTCGGATCGCCATCGTCGTCACTGGCTTTTCTGCCGCACTCGCCCTGGTCCGGGGGACGGAGGTGGTGGCCACCGTCCCGGAGAAACACACGCGCAACCTGCGGGACGGTCTCGTCGCCTTTCCCCTTCCCTTCCCCGTGCCGGAGCTGACGGTCGCGATGATGTGGCATCCACGGCTGGACGCGGATCCGGCCCATCAATGGCTCCGGGAATGCGTCCGAGCGACGTGCCGCGAGTCCCTCGCCGAGGCCCGCGAGCGGCGCGGCGCAAAGTCTCGTTAGTTTCTCCGCAGGGGCATGGTCACCACGACGCCCATCCGGCGATGCGTGAGGCCCGCGAGGTCGAGGCCAAGGGCAGGTCGCGCCGGTTCACGCACGGGGAGTGGCACCCGGGCCCACGTTTCCTTCCCGATCAGCACCCCCACGAGTGCACCCGTGACTCCTCCAGTCACCGCGGAGAAGGCCAGGGCCGGCCCGTCGAAGTCCTTCCTGCAGTCGCCGCACTCGGCGCCAGACGCGATGAAGATGATGGTCGAAAAGAAGTTGATCCCTGCGCCCCAGAGTGCCCCCACACCGGCCCCCGCCGCGCGACTCTTCCCCTGGCTGAGCTGTAGGGTCGTGAGCTCGGACAGGCGCACCTCGAATGGCGCGCTCGCGCTGTTGCCACGAAGCACCTTCAGGGTGTCGCCCCGCCGCTCGAGCACCAGAGCGGTCACGGAGGTGGCAACGCTCGTCCCGGTGAAGCGTATCCGCGTTCCAGGCTGGATCTCGCGCGCCTGGGCGAACGCGGGAGCCGTCGAAAGCAGGACAATGGCACTCAGGACGACACAACGACGAAGGGAGGGAAACATGGGAGGCTCCGGGGGGTTGGACTCGTGGTCAACGCGGTCACCATACCCATCCTGCGCATCGCTCCCGATACGTCATGCGACGTAGGAGTGGCGAGCCGGAAGCAGGAGCCCCACACTATGCGTAGGCCGTTCACCCCAGCCTCCGCCTCCCATGCTTCCCCATCTGCTGCTGCTCTCGCTCCTGTCTGGCCCGACCCCAATGGCTCCCACACCGGTTGAAGGGCGCTGGGACATGGTGCTGCAGACGCCCGAGGGCGCGCGTCCGGCCTGGCTCGAGGTCAGGCACTCGGGCGTCAGCACGCTGGTCGGTCAATACGTCGGCAGTTCGGGAAGCGCGCGACCCATTGCGAAGATCCTCTGGGAGAACGGCATCATGCGCTTCTCCATCCCGCCGCAGTGGGAACGCGAACCGAACGACCTCACGTTCGAGGGGCGGATGAGCGGGGACAGCCTCGTCGGCAGCATGACACGCGCCGATGGCGGAAAACAGTCATGGAGCGCGCACCGCGCCCCCACCTTGCGGCGCACCGCGGCTCCGGTCTGGGGCACACCGATCACCCTGTTCAACGGACGCGACCTCTCCGGATGGAAGGCGATCCAGGGCGAGAACCAGTGGCGGGTGGAGAACGGCACGCTGCGCAACACCAGGGGCGGCGCCAATCTCGCCACCGAGCGCACCTTCACCGACTTCAAGTTGCACGTGGAGTTCCGCTATCCGAAGGATGGGAACAGCGGCGTGTACCTGCGGGGCCGCTACGAGGTCCAGGTGGCCGACACGCCCGGCAGCGAGCCCGGGATCGACATGCTCGGCGCCATCTACGGCCACCTCCTGCCTAACGCCAACGCCGCCCGCGCCCCGGGGGCGTGGCAGGTGTACGACATCACCCTCGTCGGCCGTACGGTGACGGTCGTGGCCAACGGGAAGACGATCATCTGCGAAGCGGAGATCCCGGGCATCACGGGCGGTGCGCTCGACAGCAACGAAGGGGCACCGGGCCCGATCTTCCTGCAGGGGGACCATGGGCCGGTGGAGTATCGGACCATCCGGATAACGCCAGCGAGGTAGGGCAGGCGGGCGGGCGGGCGGGTAACGACGCTGCACGCTGCTTTCGCAGGTGCGACACCACGTCCGTCGCTCCGGCGAAGGCCGGAGCCCCGTGTCGTTCTCGTGGGCGTTGGGTAAACGACACCGGGCACGCTGCCTTCGCAGGTGCGACGGTGCGGGTCGTTAGGCCTGCCCGCCCAGGCTCGCGAGCAAGACCTCGGCGTGCCGGACCGTCGGCTCGCGTTCGAGCAGGTAGTCGTCGTCCTCGGGGTAGTAGCGCGCGATGGTGATGTCGTCGCCGGCAAAGCGCCGGATGGCGGCCTCCGACTCCCACAACGTGGTGAGCTGGTAGTGGGCGACGTCGCCCTCCACCCAGCGTTCAACGAGGATGCCGGCGAAGCCCGGGGTCGCCTGGTAGTCGGCGAGGCCGGTACGCTCGAGGTAGGCGCGGTACGCGTCGGCGCGTGATGCGGGGACGCGGCCGTGCCAGGTTCGAGCGATCATGAAGTGGGTCCCCCAGCAAGTGTTTGCTCGAGGAACGTCACCAGGAGCTCGGCGCAGGCGCCATCAGGGTCGAGCCCCGGATCGTAGATCGTGAGCTGCATCCCCAGCGCCCTGGGGTGCCTGACGAGTGGCGCGACGAGGGCGACGAGGTCGTCGAGGCCCGGGCCGTCAGGCGTCGGCGAATCCACGGCTGGCATGATCGACTCGTCAAGCACGTCGGCGTCGACATGGATCCAGAACCCGGCGAGGTCGGCCTTCGTGAGGATCGCCGTGACCTCCGCCACTGTACGCTCGATGCCCTGCGATCGCACGTCCGCGTAGGGCACGTCGTGTACGCCGAGTGGCCGGAGGGCAGCGTGTCCGTAGGGCTCGCCCTCGTCGCGACGCCCAACGAGGGCGATGTCTGTCGGCCTGACCAGTGGCGACGCGCCGGCCATCCGGGCGAGCGCCGTGTTGCCGTGTCCGGCGACCATCGCGAGGCACATGCTCGCCGCCGATCCGGTGTACGACTCCTCCTCCGTCGCGAAGTCGGCGTGCGCGTCCACGTACGCGAGTCCGACGGCGCGATCGCCGACCAGTCGACTCGCGCCCATCGTCGCTCCGACGACGATGCTGCAATCTCCGCCGATGAGCACGACGAAGTCGCCATGCGCTCCAGCGTTGGCGATGCGTTCGGCGAGGGCGCCGGAGTACTGGACGAGTGGCGTCTCGTTGCGGACGTACCGCGGAGGACGCACGAAGTCTTCGTAGGCCGGCGGGTGCACGTCACCCAGGTCCTTCGCGCCGATGCGCGCCATGAGGCCGCGCGTCCGCAGGAGGGCGGGCGCGCGGTCAAGCGCGCGGAGGCGTCCGTCATCGTACGGCCGGATGCCGATGTTCGACGGGGCTCCGAGGAGGGTAAGGCCGCGGATGGGAGCCATGGTCATTGTATCACCAGTAAATCGTTGTTTGATGGTAATACGACCCGTTGAACCTGTCAAATAGCGTTTGGGGGTGATAGCGTTCCTCCAGCGGCTGCGGCGTACGGAGGCTCCATGGCGCATCGATTCGAGATGGTCGGGGGGCATCCAGTCCTCGACTTCCTCAACACCATCAACGACTGGACTGCGGACACGCCCACGGACTACCTCGCCGATGGGGCGGAGGCGGCCGCCTTCGGCGAACAAGCGGGAGTGCTGAGCCGCGCCGAGTCGCGGCGCATGGCGACCCTCGTGCACGGGCCGGAACTCGGGCGGCTCAGGGTGCTCCGCGCAGTGCTCGAGCGCGCCCTGCAGGCGCTGCTCGATGCGCGTGCTCCCGTGGCAGCCGACCTGGACGCACTGGACGCGCTCCGCACCGAGGTCTCCCGCTCAGCGAAGCTCCGGCTCGTCGACGGGCGCCTGACGAGCGAAGTCGGCGCCGAGCGTACCGGAGGGTCGACGCTGCGCCTGCGCCTCGCCGCGGCCGCGCTGGCGCTGCTCGAG
>JACMLI010000527.1 GCA_014379705.1 Gemmatimonadaceae bacterium | reverse complement strand
TCGCCACCGCCGGCACCACCGGGGCCGGTGCCGTCGACCCGTTGCCGCGTCTCGCGACGATTGCCGGTCGCGAGAGCCTGTGGTACCACGTCGATGCGGCGTGGGGCGGGGCCGCCGCGCTCGTCCCCCGCCTGCGGCCACACCTCGAAGGCATCGCGCAGGCCGACTCCGTGACCTTCGACGCCCACAAGTGGCTCTCTGTCCCGTTAGGCGCTGGCGTCTTCTTCACGCGGCACCCCGGCGTGCTGCCGGCCGCGTTCGGCGTGCACACCGGGTACGTGCCACCCACCATCGAGGGAGGCGTCGACCTCTACAAGCACTCGATGCAATGGTCGCGACGCTTCATCGGGCTCAAGCTGCTCTTTGCCTTCGCCGAGCACGGTGAGGCCGGCGTCGCCCGCTTCATCGACACCCAAGCGCGCATGGGTGACGTGATCCGCGCGCGACTCCAGAGGGCGGGGTGGACGATCGTGAACAGTTCCCCGTTCCCGCTGATCTGCTTCACGCATCCGGACGTGGCGACCGACGAGTCGGGGAGCGCGGCGTTCATGCAGCGCGTGCTCGATCGCGGCCGCGTGTGGATCAGCAACGTGAAACTGCCTATGGTGGGGTGGGCCCTGCGCGCCTGCGTCACGTCGTTCCGCACGAACGAAGAGGACATCGACGTGCTCATGGACGAACTCGAAGCTGTCCGCGTCATGCCGGGCTCCTGACGACACCGGGTCCCGGTGCTCGGCTTCGCCGGACCGGGATGACGCACACACTCAGGGGTCATCCCGGACACGCGAGCGAATGCGAGCACAGATCCGGGACCCAGCGTCGTCAAAGCATGGCTACGACGGGTCGAACAACTCCTCGACCCGCTTGCTGAACAGCCGCGAGATCCGGAACGCGAGCGACAGGCTCGGCTCGTAGCGCTCCGTCTCGATCGAGTTCACCGTCTGCCGAGACACGCCGAGCCGCTCGGCCAGTTCCGCCTGCGACCACCCTCGCTCGGCGCGCAGCATCCGCAGCTTGTTCTTCACAGGTACCGCTTGCGCGCGATCAACAGCCCGATCGCGTAGAAGACCAGGAGAAATGGCCACAGGTGCCGGAACGACCAGTTGCCAGGGTCGAGCGGCCGCGCGACCTCGACGAGTCCCAGCGTCATCAGCAGGACCAGCGTGAGCGGGAAGGCGACGGACAGTGCTTCGAGCTGGATCCGTCGTTCCAGTTCGTCCATCTCCCGAACCCCGCGCACGAGGGCCACCAGGGTCCACAGGAAGACGGGGAGGGGGAGCAGCGCGAGCGCCACTCGCGCTCCTCCGGCAACTCGTTCGCTCTCGAGGGTGACACGAACGGCGACGTACGAACCCGCCCACAGAAAGAACGGGAGGCCGGGGTTGGCATGCGATCCACGGGTGGAAGAGGCGGCGATCATGGAAAGCCTCGAAAAGGGGATGGACACGATGGTAAAGCATGCTTGACTTAATGTCAAGTATGCTTGTCGCAATCGTTTGAATTCCCAGACGATGCGCGGCAGCCAAACTGCGGTCGTTATAATCCGCCCCATGTCGGCCATTCGAGAGAAGATCCCGTACCTTCCCGAGCGCATCCAAGAGCTCGGGACAATCGCCACCAACCTGTCCTGGAGCTGGAGCCGCAATGCGCGGCGCCTCTTCGCGATGGTGGACGAACCCTTGTGGCACCTCACGCGCCACAACCCGATCGCCTTGCTCAGGCGCATCGATCCGAGTCGCCTGAGCGAACTCGCGCGTGATCCGCAGTTCCTCGACCTTTACGATCGCGTGGTTACCGAGATGGCCCGCGAGGGCTCATTCGACGCGACATGGTTCCGCCAGAACTTCGGCGAGGTCCCCGAGCGATCGATCGCCTACTTCTGCGCCGAGTTCGGGCTCCACAACTCGGTACCGATCTACTCCGGGGGCCTTGGCGTCCTCGCCGGGGACCACTGCAAGTCCTCGTCGGATCTCGGTATCCCGCTGATCGGCGTCGGGCTCTTCTACCAGAAGGGCTACTTCGACCAGAAGCTCAATCTCGAGGGAATGCAGGAGGATTCCGACGAGCAGTACGACGTTGCGAACACTCCGCTCGAGCGGCTCTACGGTCCCGCGCGCGAGCCCTTCCTCGCCACGGTGAGCACGTTCGGCCGCGTCATTCACGTAGGCGCATGGCAGATGCGCGTGGGTCGCGTCACCGTGTACCTGCTCGACACGAACCTCGAACAGAACGCTCCAGAAGATCGCGAACTCACCTCCAAGCTCTACACTGGCGGTCCCGATGTCCGGCTCCGGCAGGAATGGATCCTCGGCGTCGGCGGCGTGCGTGTGCTGCGAGCTGTCGGGGCCGCACCGGCCGCCTGGCACGCCAACGAGGGCCACGCGGCGTTCATGCTGGTGGAACGCGTCCGCGAACTCTGCGTGGCCGGAACGGGCTTCGATGCGGCGGTGGCGCAGGTGCGCGCGTCCAGCGTCTTCACCACGCACACGCCAGTGCCTGCCGGTCATGACGCGTTCG
>JACMLI010000006.1 GCA_014379705.1 Gemmatimonadaceae bacterium | reverse complement strand
CGCGGGCTCGCACCCAACGAGGAATCGTTGCGGCGGCAGCGGCCCGAGGGCCTGTGCCACCTCGAGCGCGCGCGAGGGGATGGCCGTGTGGAGGTCGATCTCACGCGTCGGTGCGACCGCGTCTATCGTCAGCGTGTAGACCGTGCCCGGAGTTCCGCCCCGCACCACGGCATCGACCACGATCAGGCGGTCGTACGGCGTGAGCGAGCCGGATGCCACCGGTCCCCACATCGAGGAGCTCGACGCTGGCGCTCGCAATCCCGCGCGCCGCGAGTTGCCGGATGACCTCCACCCCGAACCCGTCATCGCCCCGCAGGACGTTACCGAAACCGGCGATCAGCGTGCGCGTCATGGGTTCGACGGTACGTCGCGAGTCGCGGTCGTGCCAGTCACGACTTCGATGACGCCCTCGTGCACGCGCACCGGAAGCACGCGAAGGTGCTCCTCGGGAGACACATCCGGGCGATCGAGTCGCCGCCCGGTACGGATATCGTAGCGGCAGCCGTGCCAGCTGCACCGGAGCTCCCCGCCCTCCAGCGTGCTGAAGTCGAGCGGGAGTGGGCCATCACCGCACGCATTGCGCACCGCGTGGAACTCTCCGTCCACGTTCGCGATCAGCACGCCGAGGTCACTCATGACGATTCCACGCACCGTGCCGAGCGGCACATCCACCACGAGGCAGACCCGTTGGTAGACCGGACGATGGGCGCGCTGGAGGCTCTCGCGCGGCAGGAATGTCGACGTCTCGGGTGCCGTGCGCTTCACGCCCTCCTGCTCCACCTCCAACTCCTGGAAGCCAATCAGTCCGTGATGCAGGGCCGCCGCGATATCCTTCACCACCGCCTCTTGCGCCTCATCGCCACGTGCCGGCGCCCCATGCAGCCTCACCGAGACAACCCCACCGAGCACGTCGACCAGTTCGACGTCGATGCCATGGCCGTGCAAGTGGCCGCGGACGGAGTCGAGGGCCTCTTCCGCCAGGGTACGCCGGTCGACGGCCAGCAGGTCGTAGGACATGAGCAGCAGGCGGATCGCCGGATCGCCGGTCAGCCGGTTCACGAACGCGTCTCCCGCCATGGACTGGATCGCACCCATCAGGTGCGTGAGGGCCTCACGATGCACGGCATCGACGCCATCGAGAAGCGCCTTGGTGTTGGCCCCTACCTCGGGATCAGGGTGCGATGACAGCGCGTTGATGAGTCGCTCAACGTCCGCCAGCACATCACCGCTTGTGGCCTCGGCGATCGGCTCCGGGGCGCTCATTGCCGCGTGCTCCACATGCCCGTTGGGACCCATCCACCACCAAGGGGCATCACCGGAAGCGCACGAGCGGCCACATCGTCGGTTGCGAGTCGCTGCACGAGGGGGCGTACCTCCACATAGGCGGCCGCCACGGCCGGACTCATTTCATCGCCCCACTCGTGCGCGAGCGGTTCAACCTCCACGACAATCGCCTCTGGAGGCAGTGCGCTCATCCATGCGAGCACGATGAGCGTATTGTCGATGAGAATGATGCCGGTGACGGCGTCTGTCACTGCGCGCTGGATCTCGTCAGGCTCTGGCAGGATGCGGTCCCACCGGTACGCGCAGATCGTACCCGGGGGCCGGCCATCCTCCCGCGCCGCGGCGGTGACGAAGACGACACGGCCGACCGGTGCCTCGCGTTCCAGGTCGGCGAACCACTGCCCCACAGCCACCGGATTGTAGGAAAGATCCTCCACGAGGAACGCAGGAGGCCGGGCGAGGGGCTCGAGCTCATCACTCATCACGATGCCCAGGGAGTGATCGCGCAGGTGGCGATATCCCACGCCGCCAATCACGGCTCGCATCGCCTCGCCTTCCTGCCTGGAATCACTCGTCAAGTCCGCACGCACAGGTATTGACCTCGCGCGTGATCATGCCCGCCTCGGACTGGATGTGGGTCGTGCATGGCATGCACGGATCGAAGCTGCGGATGGCCCGCAGGATGTCGATCCCGCGGAACTTCGCCGGATCGGTACTCTCCTCGAGCAGCGGCGTGTTCATGACCGCCTCCTCGTACGGCCCTGGCTGTCCCCACCGATCGGTGGGCGACGCGTTCCACGTGGATGGCGTGACGATCTGGTAGTTCGCCACCGCGCCGCGGTCGAGCACCAGGTGGTGGGTAAGGTACCCACGCCCTGCCCCCCAGAACCCGACGCCCATCTGCTCTCCGCGTTTGGGGATCTCGAACATCGTCGCCGTCTTCGTATCGCCATCCTTGAGGCGTTCCATCGCGGCCATCCAGTTGTTCATCGCGATCATCGCCGTGTAGCCAACGCAATAGGCCCGCGACCGGTTGCGCTCGAACGCATTCCACACCGGAGGGACGTGCCATTCGATCTCCGTCTCCGGGAGCTTGCCGCGCGGCAGGCGGATCTTGAGCGACGTGCCGGTGGCCTCGATGAACGGATTGTCTGGAAGCTTCTTCGCCACCGCCGTGTTCCACATCCGTGCATAGCACCCGGCCTCCATGCCGAGGCGGTCCCATCGCGGCGCGGTGTCCCACGTGTACTTCTCCTTCCAGCTCTGTCCCGACGGCTTGGGCTTGGTGACCTTGTTCCATGGGTGATACGGGGACAGGGGCAGCCCCACGGGGTCCGTGGCAAAATGCTGCGTCTGCCCCGCCCCGGTCCATTCGTCGTAGTACGAGTGCTCGACGAACTCCTCGAGCCCCATGTTGATCGTGTGCAGGTCCGTGGTCATCAGCTTGCCGTCCACGATGGCACCCGGGGTCGCCCAGCGACGGTTGCCCCAGTCGGTTGCGTTCTTGTAGGTCGCGTCGTAGGCGTCCGGATGGTCGAAGATGCCGGTGTCGATCATGTTTGCCCGGCGCGACCCCACCAGCTTGTACTTCGGGTCGGCCTCGTAGAAGAACTCGGTGATGTCATCCCAGATCCCGGCGATCTTCTTGCCATAATCGAAGAACTGGCTCATGCGCACGAACATCTCGTTCATCACTGACAGCGTGATCGTCGAGCTCATGCCTCCCGGCACGATCGTCTGCGGATGCGGGTACTTGCCGCAGATCAATACGTAGGCCTCGCGGGCGACGCGCGTCATGTGCAGCGCCTCGAGGTACAACCCGCCGCTCAACGGATTGAGGTCCGTCATCAGGTCAAACATGGTGCGGTAGCCGTGCACGGCGGCATGTGGTGCCTCGGTATGACGCGCGCGCTCGATGAGGGACGGATTCGTCCCCTCTACAATCGCCGCCGAGTAGTCCGGGCCGGCAAGCAGGTGCAGGTGTAGTGGATGGTCGTAGAGGAACTCCAGCGCGAGCGCCAGGTTGCGAATGAGCACGCCGAGCGGCGGTGGCTGGCAGCCGATCGCCATCTCGATGGCAAGTGCAGAACACGTGGAGTGCACACCACCGCAGACCCCGCACGCCCGGCTGGTGATGAAGATCGCGTCGCGCGGATCTCGGCCCACCATGATCACTTCGTAGCCACGGAAGAGTGTCGCGATCGAACGCGCCTCGAGCACCTTGCGCTCTTTCACGTCGGTGACCGTATGGAACGCCAGCGCCCCTGCGACGCGCGTGACTGGATCGAAGTCGACGTCCTTGACGTGTCCGTTCCGCTTGACGAGTTCCGCGACCTTGTCAGCCGTCAGCTGAGTCGGAACACCGGGCGGCGCCGCGGTCGCCGTTGAGTATGGGTTGGCAGCGCCCTCCTTGAGAAAGGCCCTGCCCTGGGCGTCGAAGTCAATCGGGAGGTTCTTGAAACACATGGTGGGCTCCGCGCAGTGCGCGTGTCAGCCGAGCTTGAACACGGACGCGACGCGCCCGAGGTGACCGTTGGCAGCCTGGAGCCCCGCGAGGACCTGCACGAGCGCGCCGTTGATCGTCGTGAGCTTCTCGGCCACTGGTTGCGTATGACCGGCCACGGCTTCGAGGCCATCGGCGATAGCCGACACGCTGCGACGCGTCGCGACGAGTGCCCACGCGATCGCGATGAGGTACCCTGCCAACGCCACGACAACCAGCGCGACGGTCACGAGCGTGAGGATGAGCAGCATGGTGGTCTACTCCGCGCGCTGGGCGAGCACCGTGGCGGCCGTGTCGAGCCGGGCGACGATCGAGCCGGCCACCGGCAGCATGGTGGACGCGACGGCAATCGTGGCATCGAGAGCGGGCAGGTGGGACGTATTCCCCGCAATGCCTGCCGCGGCAGTGAGCGCGTCCGCCGCGTAGCGCTGGATCGAGCGCGCAGCCACAAACGTGCGATGCAGCAGGTACACCGCCAGCGGCACGAACACGACCAGCGTGACGATGAGGCCAACCCACCAGATCGTATAGACGTCGTCCGGGATCTCACTCATGGACTCACCTGCCGAGACACGCCGGCAATCACGCCTCCCAGGTTGTTGTCGATGGCCACGAGGCCGTCGCGCACCGCAGTCAGGGTTGCATTGAGTGGCGGCACCTGCTTGGGGATGTTGCTGGTCTCGACCTCGATGGCGCGAACACCCAGGCGGATCTTCGAGAGGAAGCTCGCCTTGGCGCCATAGTCCCTGGGCTCGCCCCCAATCTGTTCAAGCTGGCTGGTGATGGCGACAAGGAAGAACGCGAGCGCCAGAAACAGGGCGGCGACGGCCACGACGGAGAGCAGGGCCAACCACGTGAAGGGGCTCATGACTTCCACCTGGGACCAAGGACACAGCGGGGACACCCGGGACAGTCTGCCGCGTGCACCTGCACCGCCGCCGTTGCCCCGATCACGCCAACCGCCGATTGCAGGATGCGGCTCGCTGCCATGTTGGTCATTTCCAGCATCGCGAGCTGGATCGTGTTGTTGGCAATGCGCTGCCCCACGTTCCAGATGAGCGAGACGCCAGCACGAATGTCGCGCGCGGCGCGGAGAATGAGCGTCAGCAGGATCGCCACGACCACGAGCACCACGACAAAGACGCCGAGGGAGATGGCCCACACCTTGAAGATCGCGTCGGCGGTAGGCTCAGTCATGTCAGCGGGCTCCCGCGTGGGATTCGAGCGCCGCGGCGAGCGCGCCGCCCTTCTGTTCGAGCTGCTGCACCGTGTCGAGGATGTTCCCGGCGACCTCGTTCGTCGTCGCCAGGGCCCAGATCGGCATGGTCTGTTCGCGAATGCGTTCGGCCGCTCGAAGTGCGCGCACGGCTTCGGTGTGGATGCCCCGTGCGGTGCGCCAGATGACGATGAGGAGCACCGCGGCGATCAGGATCACCACCGTTGCCACGGCCATCCACAGGCGCCAGGCGCCCCACAGCTCGGCGTCGGTCATTTGCCCTCCGACACACTCGTGTCGTGGTAATCACTCGGCTTCCCGGGGCGCGTGGCACCCCAGAAGCGCTCTTCCTCACCGGGGCGCCGTCCTGGCTTGCGCGCTCCCCAGAGCTGCCACTTCTGGTAGAAGAACTCCATCACGGTCAGTCCGAGATTCTGCTTCGGCAAGTGCGCCCAACCGGACGGGACGTCGTTGTTCACGTCCCAGCGTCGCTCGCGATTCGCATGGCGATTGCTCAGCCGGCGCAAACGACGGATAACGCCTCCGACGCTGCGGGACGTCGCCGTCGAGACGATGCCTCCCGGTGGCGCCTTGTAGAACGGCGAGAACTTGTCGGGGAAACCGGGCATGGTGCAGGCAATGCACACGCCCCCGGCTTCCATGCAGCCGCCCATGTGATTGATCGCGCCCCGCTTCACGATGTTGCAGTTCACCACCGGGCCCCAGCAGCCGATCTCCACGAGGCACTCCGCGCCTCCGTACTCGTGCGTGAACACGCCTTCCTCGTAGTACCCCGCGCGCGTGCACCCACGGTGCACCGTCTCGCCGTACAACCATGAGGGTCGGCCCAACTCGTCGAACGCCGGGAGCGGACCGAGCCCCTGCAGGAAGAGCAGGATCGCAAAGACGGTCTCCGTGAAGTTGTCGCCCTGCGGTGCGCAGCCCGGGATGTTGATGACCGGTAGGCCAAAGGCGCTGCGATAGTCCTTCCCGAGGAAATCCATGACGCTCATCGCGCCGGTGGGGTTCCCTTCTGCTGCGGGCACGCCACCCCATGTGGCACACGTCCCGATGGCAATGGTCGCTGCGGCGCCCGGCGCGAGGCGACTGAGCCACTCGGTCGTGGGAACCAGCCTCCCTTCTCCCTCGGATCCTTCGCCCACAACCTCGGAACCCATCGCCGACCAGTATCCACCGGTCCGCGCCGCAATGCGTTCATCGGGGACCGATCCCTCGAACACCACGACGTACGGATCCTCGAGCTTGCGCTCCCATGCATCGCGGAACGACTGCATGAACTCCGCACCCGCCTCTACGGAGAGCACCGGATGATGCAGGAGCATCTTGGGCATCGCGGGCACGGTGCCGTTGAGCAGGCCCTCGACGCCGGGATTCGTGGCACCTGCGACGGTGATCGTGCATCCGTCGCAACTCATGCCGGCCATCCAGAACACGTGGATGTTCTTGAGGGGGCCGAGCGGGAGCGTTTCGCGATGTTTCTCCGGCAGGGTCTCCGGAATGGACGGTTGTCCGCCGCGAATGGGTTCGGTGGCTGTTGACATGTCCCTCCTGTCCTGACCGACTCTACGGCAAACCGGGCGATCGCGCAAACCCACTTCGGATAACCGAAGTGGATCAGGGAAGCCCCTCCCCGTCCAGGTCGGTCAACAGTCCCCTCAATCGGGTGAGGAGCTTCACGCCCGAGGGAGTGAGTCGATAGGTGACGGCCTGCCCGTCGGCGGGCGATTGTTGTCGGTCCAGCAGCCGCGCTGCTTCGAGCGCTTGTAGCGTCTCGGAGAGCGTAGAACTGCTGATCGGCTGCAAGGCGTTCGCCAGATCGTGGTAACGCGGCGCCTCACGTGCGTGGATGACGTTCATCACCGCGAGCGAGTAGCGCCGGCGGATGATGCGCAGCAGGTCATCCACACCGCAGTAGCAGGTGGAGGGATTCGCCGTGCCCGGCTCGAGGCATCCACATGGGGGAAGGTCGCGCTCCTTCACGCTCCGATCGATTCGCCTCGTTCATGGGACATCCGCGTGGTTGCGACGCACAAGATACCCCGCGCTCAGCCGTTGCGGAAAGTTGCGGCACAGTGAAAGATCAGACTCCGGGGCGGGCGCGCGTGCCCTCGTGTCGCTCCCACCGATCCCACGCCTCATGTGCCTTGCCATCCCTGGCCTGATCGTCGACCTCGACGTGCGCCTCCCCCGGATCGCCGTGGTGGAGGTGAGTGGGGTCCGGCGCCGCGTCGACCTCGGGCTCCTTGCGGACGACATGCCCGGCCCGGGAGACTGGGTGCTGATCCACGTTGGCTTCGCGATGAGTCGGATCAGCGCCGCGGAAGCCGATGAGCAGATGCGCCTGCTGCGCATGCTTGGAGAAGACGAGTCGGCGATGGACGAAGTGCGCGGCTACGGATCGGCCCAGGCGGACGATCCCGGAGAGGCGCAACCGCGCTGATGCGATTCGTCGACGAGTTCCGCGACGCGGCCACGATCCGGCGCACCTGTGAGGAGATTCGCCGGCTCGCCGACCCTGCCCGACACTACCGCCTCATGGAAGTGTGCGGTGGTCACACGCACGCGATCTATCGCTTCGGGCTCCGGGACCTGCTTCCACCCAACATCGAGCTGATTCACGGACCCGGGTGCCCGGTATGCGTCCTTCCAATGGGCCGCATCGACGATGGGCTCGCCCTCGCCGACCGCCCCGACGTGATCTTCACGGCCTTCGGCGACATGATGCGGGTTCCGGGCGCACACGGCACGCCGCTCGAGCACAAGGCGCGCGGGAAGGACGTGCGCATTGTCTACTCGCCAACCGACGCCCTGGCCCTGGCCCAGCGCCACCCCGATCGACACGTGCTGTTCTTCGCCATAGGGTTCGAGACCACGGCGCCCTCGACGGCACTGGTGCTGCAGCGCGCGCGCGCTGAAGGCGTTGGCAACTTCTCCGTGTTCAGCAACCACGTCACGATCATCCCCGCCATTCGGGCGATCCTCGACTCGCCCGACATGCGCATCGACGCGTTCATCGGACCGGGGCACGTGAGCACCGTGATCGGGTGCCGCCCCTACGAGTGGATCGCGCGCGACGAGGGCAAGCCGGTCGTGATCTCGGGCTTCGAGCCCCTGGACATGCTCCAGTCGGTGGTGATGCTCCTCCACCAGCTGCGCGAGGGACGCGCCGAGGTCGAGAACCAGTACAAGCGCGTGGTCCCGTGGGACGGCAATCGCGCCGCCCTTACCGCCCTCGCCGAGGTCTTCGAGTTGCGCCCCTTCTTCGAGTGGCGCGGCCTCGGCTTCATCTCGCAATCGGCCCTCGCCGTTCGTGCCACCTACGGAGCGTGGGACGCCGAGCGTCGCTTCGAGGTGCCCGGGGTGCGGGTGACCGATCCCCGGGCCGCGCAGTGCGGCGAGGTGCTCAAGGGAGTCCTCAAGCCACACCAATGCCGGTTGTTCGGGAAGGAGTGCACACCGGAGCGTCCCGTCGGTGCCCTGATGGTGTCCTCAGAAGGATCGTGCGCTGCCTACCACAGCTACGAGTATCGCAAGACCGTCGCGGCAACGCCTGCGTAAGCTGCAACCGATGGGTGACGCAACGACCCGAGTGCGCTTCAAGGAGCCGCAGATCGAGATGGCGCACGGCGCGGGGGGCAAGGCCTCGCGGCGCCTCGTCGAAGGTCTGCTGGCTCCGCTGCTCCTTCGTGGGGGAGAGTTGGGGGATGCCGCGCTCCTCGATTTCGATGGGTGCGCGCTGGCCATCACCACCGATGCCTTCGTCGTCACGCCGATCACCTTCCCCGGCGGCTGCATCGGTGACCTCGCAATTCATGGCACGGTCAACGACCTCGCCGTCTCCGGAGCGCGGCCCGAGGCCATCGTGGTGTCGCTCCTGCTGGAAGCGGGGCTTCCGACCACGGTCCTCGAGGCGCAAGTGCGCGCGATGGCCGATGCCGCGGCGCGCGCGGGTGTCCGCGTCGTGGGCGGGGATACAAAAGTCGTCGAACACGGCAAGGTGGATCAACTCTACATCACCACCACGGGGATCGGTCGCCGACTCCCTGGCGTGACGCTCAGCGCTCGATCGGTGCGACCGGGTGACCGCGTGATCGTGTCGGGGCCGATCGGAGACCATGGGATCACCATCCTCCTGGCGCGCGGAGGCCTCGACCTGGAGTCCGACCTGTGCTCGGACACTCGTTCGGTCTTTCCCATGGTCGAGACACTCCTCCAGGCCGTCGGACCGGACATCCGATGGATGCGCGATCCCACGCGAGGGGGGGTCGCCACGGCACTGAACGAGCTGGCCATCGACTCCGGGCTCAGCGTGCACCTGCAGGAAGATGCCATCCCGCTGCGCGCGGCGGTGAGGGGAGCGTGTGAGATCCTGGGGCTCGATCCCCTGCACATCGCCAACGAAGGGCAATTCCTCGTCGTCGTGGATGCGTCGCGTGCCGAGGAGGCATTGTCCGTCCTGCACGGAACCTCACGTGGTGCCGAGGCCGCGATCATCGGCGAGATTCGCGACGCGCCGGCCGCGTGTGTGCTCGTCGCCACGCCGTATGGCGGGACCCGCATCGTCGATATGCTCGTCGGCGATCCATTGCCCCGTATCTGCTGATGGCCGTCGCGTCGATCCCGCTGTCGCGCGTTCAGGCGCGCCTGCACGAACGCAATGCGATCGCGCAGGCCTTCTTTGCGGGTGAAGCCGAGAACCTCGCGCGGCTGAGTCACGACATGGCCGATCGCTTCGCCGCCGGCGGGCGCCTGCTCGCGCTCGGCCGCGGCCCCCAGGCCACCGATGCGCAGCATGTGGTCGTCGAGTTCGTGCATCCGGTGATCGTAGGCAAGCCGGCCCTTCCCGCCATCGACGTCTCGGCCGGCATGGGGGCGGGACTCGCGGCGCTGGCAAGGCCGTCCGACATCGTGTTCGGTTTCGGTCCGCCGAACGGGGACGCCCACGTCGTCGCCGCGCTCGAGGTGGCACGCGAGCGCGGGGCGATGACCGTGGGCCTGCCCGGCGCCGGCGCTACCTACGCGCTGCAGCCCGCGACGGGGGACCCCTTCGTGCACCAGGAGGTGGTGGAGATGCTCTACCACGTCCTCTGGGAAACCGTGCACGTCTTCCTCGAACATGGCACGCGTGGCCTCGACGTCGGCCAGGCCGGGTTCCTGTATCCGTTCCTCGGCCGGGCCGCGCCGGACCCCTCCGCCCTCCGCGCGCGAGTGGCCGACTCGATTCTCGCCAAGGTGGCCGACGACGCCGTCCTGCGGACCCAGGTATCGGATTCGCAGGGGGACAACATCGTCGCAGCAGCGCGGCTGATCCTGGACGCCGTCGGACGCGGCGGCACGGTCATCACCCTTGGCAACGGCGGATCGGCCACCGACGCCACCGACCTGGCGATCGACTGTGTGCTGCCCCCTGCCGGGTATCGTGCGGTCCCGGCCGTTTCCCTGGCCGCCGAGCCCGCGAGCCTCTCCGCGATCGCGAACGACGTGGGCGTGGACGTGATGTTCCTCAGGCAGCTCGTCGCCATCGGCGCCGCGGGTGACGTGGTCGTGGCGTTCTCCACGAGCGGCGGCTCCCGCAACGTGGTGTCGGCACTCGTTGAGGCGCGCAAGCGGCGCATGCACACCGTCGCGTTCCTCGGGAGCGACGGCGGCGACGTCGTGCGCCTCGGCCTGGCCGACGTGGCCATCGTGGTGCGCTCGGACTACATCCCGCGCATCCAGGAAGTGCAGGCGTCGGCGTATCACGTGCTCCGCGCAACGATGGAGGACTTCGCCCGTGGCGACGACTGAACTTTTTGGCACGAGAAGCTGTCCCTACACCTCGGAGCTGCGCGAATGGCTCGAGCTCCGGCGCATCGCATTCACCGAGTACGATGTCGACAGCGACGCGGGAGCGCGCGCCCGACTGCGCGAGCTCGCCAGCGGCCACCGCATGGTCCCCGTGCTGGTGGAGGATGGCCGGGTGACGCAGGTCGGGTGGCAGGGACGCGGGTGCGCGCTCGGTGACTGACGACGCACGGATCGTGGCCGCCGCACTCCGCGTGCGCGGCACGGTTCAGGGGGTGGGCTTCCGGCCGTTCGTCCATCGCGTGGCGCTGGCGTACGGGCTCGCCGGATGGGTCCGCAACACGGATGCCGGGGTCTCGATCCATGTGGAGGGTCGGCAGGGGGACGTCGAGCAGTGCCTGCACGCGCTGCGAACGCAGGCTCCGGCAGCGGCGGTCGTCGCGCATCTCGACGTCGACTGGGTATCTCCGGCACACTGTCGTGGCTTCGTCATTCACGAGAGCAGCCCCGGAGGGTCGTCGACCACCCGCATTTCCCCGGACCTCGCTACGTGCGCGGCCTGCCTGCGTGAACTGCAGGACCCGGCGGACGCACGGTTCGGGTACCCGTATATCAACTGTACCGACTGCGGGCCTCGATACTCGATCATCACGGGGCTGCCGTACGACCGAGGCGCGACGACGATGGCCCCGTGGGCGATGGATGCGCGGTGCCGCGCCGAGTACGTTGACCCGTCGAACCGCCGGTTCCACGCGCAGCCGCTCGCGTGCCCCACCTGCGGGCCGCACTATGCGCTGGTCCATGATCACGCGCGCATCGAGGGAGCTCTGGAGGTCGTCGAGACCGCGGTCGCACTCCTGCGCGCGGGCCGGATCCTCGCGGTCAAGGGCATTGGCGGGTATCACCTCTCGTGCGACGCGCGCAACGCGGCCGCCGTACGCGCCCTGCGCGAGCGCAAGTTCCGCAAGGAGAAGCCATTCGCGATGATGGTGCGCGACCTCGAGGTCGCGGCTGGTCTCGCATCGTTAGGGGAGGACGATGTCGCCCTGCTGCAGGGTGTCGCGCGCCCCATCGTGCTCGTCCCGGCGCGCGTCGTCCTCGAGGGCGTCGCGCCTGACACCGGGGAGCTCGGACTCATGCTGCCGTACGCTCCGTTGCACCACCTGCTCTTCGCCGCTGGCGCCCCGGACGCGCTGGTCATGACGAGCGCCAAT
>JACMLI010000526.1 GCA_014379705.1 Gemmatimonadaceae bacterium | reverse complement strand
TGACGGCGACATCTTCATCGGCGAGTTTGCCAACGGCGCGTTAGGCAGCATCCAGACCTCGTTCGTCACGGTGGGGAACTACCCGGGGATCGAGGCGCGGGTATACGGAAGCGAGGGCGCGTTGATCTGCCGCCTGGTCGAGGAGTTCGGGGTCTGCGAATCCCTCAAGGCGGCGAAACCTGACGACGTGGAGTTCCGCGAGATCGAGGTGCCTCCGCAGTTCTATCCGCCAGGTGGCCACAAGGGTGAAGCCTGGCGCACGCTCTTCTACGCCAACCTCATCTCCTCCTTCATCGGCGAAGTGCAGTCTCCGACACCGGAAAACGAGGGCGACTTCATGGACGGGGCACGGGTGCAGGAAGTGATCAACGGGGTGGAGAAGTCGTTCCGCGAACGGCGTTGGGTGCGACTGCCCCTCGACGGATGAGCGACGACGGCCCTGCCCCACTCGACAAATTCTTCGAGACGCTCTACACGCACCGCCCGGTCGACGCGACGTTCATCGGGCGCCATGAGCACGATCACCGGCTGCCCGACTGGTCGACCGGCGGTCACGAGGCCACGGCCGCCGCGTGGGCCGAAGCGCGCAACGAGCTCCGCGCCAGGCAGGGCCAGGCGTCCGACACGCAGGTGCTCGCCTCCGGTGACATCGGCCGCATAGACACCGCCCTCGCGATCTCGCATTGCGACCTCGCGATCGCCGAACTCGAAGGCACGCACTTCACGCGCGGCAATCCGTCGTTGGCCACCGGCGAGGTCGCCTTCGCGATCATCGGGCTCATCACGCGCGACTTTCTCCCCGCGGCGCAGCGTGGCTCGTGGTTGCTGCAACGGATGCGGCGCGTGCCGAGCTTCCTTGCCGGCGCCCTGACGACGCTCCGGGGGACGGCGATGCCCTCGACGTGGCGCGCCCGCGCGCTCCGGGAGGCTGACGCGGTGTCTGCCCTGCTCGACGAGGGGCTGTTGCACTGGTGCCGCGCCATGGCGCTCACCGATGAACTGACGCGCGCCCTCATCGACGCCGGCCAGCTCGCGAGTGGAGCGGTCCATGGGTTCGCGACGGCGCTCGACCAGCTCCCCGCGTCCGAGCATGAAGTCGCGGTCTGTGGGGAGGAGATGCTCGCCCTCTGCCTCAAGCGTGGCCACTGGATCGATCGCTCCCTCAATGACCTGCTCACCGAGATC
This sequence comes from Gemmatimonadaceae bacterium, assembly GCA_014379705.1. GTDB lineage: Bacteria > Gemmatimonadota > Gemmatimonadetes > Gemmatimonadales > Gemmatimonadaceae > RBC101. The sequence continues at coordinate 4,436 of JACMLI010000526.1, read as the reverse complement.
CGCATTCGCCTGGACCTCGAGCAGGGGAAGCTGAAGCAGATGGTCCAGGAGACGGGGGCTACGTCGTTCGCCGAGGTGCAGGCACGCCTCGCGGAGCGGCACCCGGCGGCGGGTGATTTCTACGCGGCGTTCGGTCGCACCTGGGAGGAGTGCCGCGCGGCCTCCGATCACCTGGTCACGTGGCCCGATTTCCCGATCCGCTACGTGCCGATTCCGCGGTGGACGCGGATGGCCGCGCCGTCGCTCTACTACCTGTTCTATCGCTCCCCCGCCCCGTTCGATGAGTACGAGACGTACGACTACGTGGTCACACCCATCGAGGGGGCGGATCCCGAGAGACAGCAGCAGGTGCTTCGCGCAACGAACGACTCGGTGATCAAGCTCAACCACGTGGTGCATCACGGTGCGCTCGGGCACCACGTGCAGAACTGGTACGCCTACCGCGGCGCGTCTCGGATCGGCCAGGTCGCCGCCGCGGACTGCGCGTGCCGGATCGCGATGTTGCAGGGTGGAACGATGGCGGAGGGGTGGGCGTGCTATGCGACGGACCTGATGGACGAAGTGGGCTTCCTGACCCCGGACGAGCGGGTGGCGGAGCAGCAGACGCGGGTACGGATGCTGGCGCGAGCGATGGTGGACATCGAGCTTCACACGCACCGGCGCTCATTCGCCGATTCGGTGCGGCTGTACGCGGAGGGCGTGGGGATGACGCCGGAGGCGGCTCGGGGGGAGGCGGTGAAGAATTCCATGTTTCCGGGGACTGCAATGATGTACTGGCTTGGCACGCAGGGGATCCACGACCTACGGCGCGCGGTGTCGGCGCGTGAGGGCGCATCGTTCTCGTTGAAGGGCTTCCACGACCGCTTGCTGTCGCATGGGGCCATCCCGGTGGCGGTGACAAGTCGGCTGATGCAGCGGGGCGCGTGAGTCGCATGCGCATGCTCAACGTCGCGCGTCGCGCCGCCCTCCTCGGCGCGTTCGTGCTCGGGAGTTGCTCGGGTGAGGGTGGGGGCCGCCGCGGCACAGGACCCAGCAACGACCTCCTCGTCGTCGGGTACGACCGCGAGCCCGATACGCTGAACCGCTTCTCGACGCACATCCTCGAGGACGTGCAGACCTGCGTCATCGAGGGGCTCGTCACCAACGACGAGCACATGAACGTGATCCCGGTCCTCGCCACGGAAGTCCCCACGATCGCCAACGGTGGGGTCACGCTCCGCCCCGACGGCGGCATGGACGTCACCTGGAAGCTGCGTCCGGGCGTGAAGTGGCACGACGGCGTCCCGTTCACCTCCGCCGACGTGAAGTTCACCGTCGACGCCATCAACTCCCCCGACTACAACCCCGAGAGCACCGACGGCTTCGATCGCATCACCTCGGTCGACACGCCGGACTCGCTCACCGCCATCGTCCACTATCGCGAGCACTACGCCCCCTACCAGCTCCAGTTCGTGCGCGGGACGCTGCCCAGGCACGTCCTCGAGGGGAAGGACATCGACCGGGCCACCGAATACAACCGGTCCCCGTTAGGCACCGGCCCCTATCGCGTCGCCGAGTGGAAGACGGGGGAATACATCCTCCTCGAGCGCGTGCCGAACTACTGGCGCGGCAGCGAGTTCCCGAAGATCAAGCGCATCCAGTTCAAGTTCATCCCCAACACGACCACGCGGGTGAACCAGCTGGCCAGCGGCGAGGCGCACGTGGTGGCCCTCGTGCCATGGGACAAGTATCGCGACCTCAAGGACGTCCCGGGCCTGACCGTCCATCGAATGATCGGCAACTCCTACGAGCACATCACGCTCAACCAGCGGCAGGTGGAGGCGTTTCGTGACGTGCGCGTCCGTCAGGCGCTCACGCACGCAATCGATCGCGAGCTGATCGTGCGCACCATCCTCGACTCCCTCGCCCCCGTCGTGCACGGCGCGATCCAGCCGGTGTCGTGGGCCTTCACCGACAGCGTGCGGCACTACCCGTTCGACACGGCCAGGGCTAAGACCCTCCTGGACGAGACAGGCTGGAAGGATGCGAATGGCGATGGCATTCGCGAGCGCAATGGCAAGCCCCTCGCCTTCACCCTGCTTACCCAGGCGGGCTTCGCCATCCGCGAAAGCGTCTCGCAGGCCGTGCAGCGCCAGCTCCGCGACGTCGGCGTGGACGTGAAGATTCAGCTGGTGGACGGGACGGCGATCTCCTCGCTCTGGTTCGAAGGCAAGTTCGACGCGATGCTGCACTGGTGGCACATGCCAGCCGACCCGGAGATCACCCTCTTCTTCGCCTCGGACCGCACGCCACCCGCCGGACGCAACATCAACTACGTGAGTGACAAGGCCCTCGACGACCTGATGTACGCGTCGGATCGCGAGATCGACCAGGTGAAGCGCCGCGTCCTCCTCGTGAAGGCGCAGCAGCGCCTCGCCGAGCTCGCCCCCGAGATCCCGCTCTACAACGTGACGCGGCTCGACGGCGTTCCGACGTCGCTCAAGGGCTTCAAGGGCAATCCGACGAACACCGGGGTGTTCTGGAACGTGTGGGAATGGGAGGTCACCCCATAGGATGCCCGCCGCCCTGCGACGCCTGCTGCAGGCGGTGCCGCTCCTCCTCCTCATCTCGGTCCTGGTCTTCGCCCTGGTCCACGCCGCGCCGGGTGGCCCGCTGGCGATCTACCTCGAGAACCCCAACGTCCGCCCGGCCGACATCGAGCGCCTGCGTCGCTCGTTAGGCCTGGACCAGCCCCTCCCCGTGCAGTACCTGAAGTGGCTCGGCGGCTTCGTCACTGGGGACTGGGGCTTCTCCTTCACCGATGGACGTCCCGTGACGGCGCGGCTCCTCGAGCGGCTGCCCGCCACCCTCGAACTCGTCGGCGCCTCCCTTGTCCTCGCGCTGGTCGCGGCCGTCCCCGCGGGCGTGCTCGCCGCGGTCCGTCGGGGCCGAGCCACCGATCGCATCGTGTCGGCCGTGACCATCGCGGCGATCTCCCTGCCCGCCTTCTGGTTCGGCCTCCTGCTGCAACTCGTCTTTGCCGTCTGGCTCGGATGGCTGCCGTCGAGCGGGCGGTCCTCCCTGTTCGGCTCGGGGATCGGCGACCGACTCGCGCACCTTGCCCTTCCCGCGACGGTCCTCGCGATCCTCCACGCCGCCGCGTGGACGCGGTACCTGCGGTCGGCCATGGGGAACGTCATTGCCCAGCGATTCATCCTCGCGGCGCGCGGACGCGGGCTGCACGAGCGCACCGTGCGCTATCGGCACGCGCTGCGCAACGCGCTCCTCCCCTTCCTCACCGTCGTCCTTCTCGATGCCGCGATCATGATCTCCGGCGCCGTCGTCACCGAAAGCGTTTTCGCGTGGCCCGGCCTCGGCGGCCTCTTCACCGAAGCCCTCGCCCGTCGCGACTACACGGTGCTGATGGCGTTCCTCATGATCTCCTCGGTCGGCGTGATCGTGCTGAACCTCGTGGCGGACCTCTCGTACCGCTGGCTCGATCCGCGGGTGCGTGCATGAGCGCAGCGAACGAGCAGTCGGCGACGAACATGCGATGGGCGTGGGGCCTTGTCCTTGCGCTCGTCGGGGTGGCAATCCTCGCGCCGCTCGTCGCCCCGTTCGCCCCCGATGCCGTGGACCTCGCGTTGCGTCGCCAGGGCCCATCGGCACTGCACTGGTTCGGCACCGACGACCTCGGACGTGACGTGTTCACGCGCGTGCTGCACGGCGCGCGAGTCTCGCTCGCGATCGGGCTCCTTGCGGCCGCCCTCTCGGTGGCGCTCGGCACGGCCATCGGCCTCGTCGCCGGGTTCATCGGCGGCGCGGTGGACACCGGGTTGATGCGCCTCACCGACGCGATGCTCGCGGTGCCGCGGCTCCCCCTGTTGATGATCCTCACCGCGATCCTGCAACCGTCGATTCCCCTGCTGATCATCCTCGTCTCGGTCGTTGGCTGGATGGAGACGTCTCGCGTGGTGCGATCCGAAGCGCTCTCGCTCGGCCGCCGCGGGTTCATCGAGGCGGCGCAGGCCCTCGGGCTGTCGCGCACGCGCGTGCTCGTGCGGCACATGCTGCCGAACGTCCTCCCGACCGTCATCGTCTCGGCGACGCTCGCGGTCGGCCGCTCGATCCTGCTCGAGAGCGCGCTTTCCTTCTTTGGCGTCGGCGTGCAGCCACCGGCGGCGAGCTGGGGCAACATGCTGTACCAGGCACAGTCGACGATGACATCAGAGCCCTGGCTCGCGCTCTTTCCCGGGCTTGCCATCTTCCTCACGACGCTCGCCGTGAACGCGGCCGGCGAGCGACTGTCCACCCCCGCCGTTTCCTAGTACCGACGTCATGCAACTCGCCGATGCGTTCGACGTTGCGCTGCGCGGCCGCCGCGCGGACATCGCGCTCGTGGTCGACGACGGCCCTGGCACGCGCGTGCTGTCGTTCGGCGAGCTCGATGACCGCGC
>JACMLI010000069.1 GCA_014379705.1 Gemmatimonadaceae bacterium | reverse complement strand
GAAGTACACGTTGGCCGCCTCGAACAACACGAGCAGCACCAGCCCAGGCATCCACAACTTCTTCATGGAGTTGTCCGTGGTTTGTCCCTAGCGGGGGGAGCGAGCGTCACGAACCGCACGGCGACCGCGGCGCAGAGCAGCAGCCCCCCCGCCAGCCGGATGACGTTTTCGGGGTTGCCGCCGAGCAGCGAGCGATAGACCAGCGGCAGGGTGAAGATCTGGATCATCATCGGGATGACGATGAACATATTGAAGATGCCCATATACACGCCCACGCGTTGCGGCGGAATCGAGCCGGCCAGCATGACGTACGGATTGCCCATGATGCTGGCCCACGCCAGCCCCACGCCGACCATGGGGATGAAGAGCAGCGCCCGGTCGTGGATCGAGGGAATCGACAGCATGGCGATGCCGGCCAGCGTCAGGCAGGTGGCGTGCGTGACCTTCGGCCCGAACCGGCGTGTAAAGGGCACCATGGCGAATGCTGCCAGGAACGCGACAAAGTTGTAGAAGCCTCCGATCTGCCCATTCACCAACCCCGCCTCGCGGAACCCGGGCGTTGACGCGTCCGACGACCCGAACAGCGTGACGGCGAGCGAAAGCACGATGTACTGCCAGTAACAGAACATCGCGTACCACTGGAAGAGCTTCATGACGGCCAGCTGCTTCATGGTCCGCGGCATGTCGCGCACAGCCTCCCGGATCTCGCGCAGCGTGGCCCCCACGCCGCGCGGCTGGGCCATGATGTGGGCACGCTCTGCCTCCGTCAGCGGCAATTCCGGCGTGGTCCGCACCGTCCACAGGATCGACGTGATCGAGAACACTGCCCCGATCAGGAACGCGCCCACCGTGATCCACGGGATGCCCCGGCCGTTCACCGCGTCCCGGCTCATGCCCAGCACCACGAGGAGCGAGGGCGTGAGGTACGACAGGGTCTGGCCAAGTCCCGTGAACGCGCTCTGCGTGAGGAAGCCGATCGAGTGTTGCGAGGCGCGCAGCCGGTCGCTCACGAACGCGCGGTACGGCTCCATCGTGATGTTGTTGGCCGCGTCGAGGATCCAGAGCAGGCCGGCGGCCATCCACAGGGCCCGGCTGAAGGGCATGGCGAGCAGGGCGAGGCTGCAGAGCACCGCCCCGATGAGAAAGTACGGGGTGCGTCGCCCCCGGGGGCTGAGCGTTCGGTCGCTCATCGCTCCCACAATCGGTTGCACCAGCAACCCGGTCATCGGCCCGGCCAGCCAGAGGAGCGGCAGGCTCGCCTCGTCCGCGCCCAGGTACTTGTAGATTGGACTCATGTTGCCCTGCTGGAGCCCGAAGCTGTACTGGATGCCGAAGAACCCGACGTTCATGTTCACGACCTGCCAGAACGTGAGCACGGGTCGCTCCACGTCCGGCATCGCGCCACTCCCGCCAGTCTTCATGCGTGCCACTGCCACTCGACTACCCTCCCGGCCGGGCGTGAACGGGCACCAGCGGCATCATGCGACGCACCGCGAGCCATGGCGAGGCGCGGCCTGCCGGCGCGCGCTCCGGTGACCGGGGTCGACCTGCGCGGCGAGGCCGCGATCGCCTTGCTGCATTCCCTCTGTGGACCAGACGGGATCCACGCCTCCGCGGCGACCAGCGCCAACTATCGCGCGGTCTTCGCGCGCGACGGGGTGATGGCCGGCATTGCCGGGTTGCTGACCGGCGATGCCGTGGTCACGGCCGGACTCGTGCGGACGCTCGAGCGGCTGCGCGACCTGCAGGGTCCCCAGGGTCAGGTGGCCTCCAACTTCGACATGCAGGGCGCCGCGCCACGGGTCTCGTTCGGCACCCTCGCGCCACGCCTCGACGCCGCCACCTGGTACCTCGTGGGAGTCGGCCTCGCAGTGAAGGCCGGAGCCATCGACGCCGCGCCCTTCCGCGATTCCGCCGAACGCGTCATCACGCTTCTCGATGGCATCGAGTACAATGGCCGCCACTTGCTCTACGTTCCCGCGGGCGGCAACTGGGCAGACGAATACGTCTACGAGGGCTACATCCTGTACGACCAGGTGTTGCGCGCCTGGGGCCTCCGCCTCGCCGCCCAGGCCTTCGAAGAGTCGCGGTGGGGAGCAAAGGCCTCGCTGGTCTCGCGAGCCATCGAGGATCACTTCTGGCCGGCGGCACCCGCCGGTCGCGGCCATCCCCTCGCCAGCTTTTCCCCGCTTGGAACGCGCGACACGTTCGACCTCGCCGCCTGTTCCCTGCTCGCCGTCTCCGGCGTGGGGGGAGACCTGGGGGCGCGGGCCCTGGCGTGGGCCTCCCGCCAGTTCCTGTTGGCGGGCCGGCTGCCACCCGCGTTCGATCCCGTCATCCGCGAGGGCGATCCCGACTGGCCAGCCCTGCGCGCCTATCACCTGCATGGCTTTCGCAACCACCCGCACGAGTACCACAACGGCGGCGTGTGGCCGATCTGGCTCGGATGGCTCGCCCTCGGACAGTCCCAGCTCGGCCTCGACGCCGACCTCGCGCGACTGCGCGAGCTCGTGAGCGAAGCCCTCGTCAGGCACCCGGGGTACGATTTCGAGGAGTTCCTTCATGGGGAAACCGGCGCACCGGGGGGCACGCCGTCAATGGCGTACTCCGCCACTGGCCTCACCTTCCTTCGGCTCGCGGGAACCCGCGCCCAGGCGAGGCTCTTCGCATGAGTCCTGACGCTTCCGAACGTCGCGACGTGGGGCGGGACCTGCTCCCGCACCTCCTCGCGCGCTTCGATCCCGCACGCCGCACGGTCATCGGCATCGCGGGAGAATCCGGGAGTGGAAAGTCGGTCACGTCGACGGGGCTCGCCCGCACGCTCGACGCCAGTGGATGGCCAACCGTGGTCCTGCATCTCGACAACTACTTCGTGCGCCCGCCGCGCACGAACCACGAGCATCGCCTGCTGGATCTCGCCAACGTCGGCCCCCACGAGGTCGACCTCGCGCGCCTTGAAGGCGACGTGGCCGCCTTTCGCGCCGGCGCGGCCGGCGTGCGCGCGCCGGTGGTCGACTACCCCGGCAACCGGTTCGTCGAGGAGGTCATCTCCTTCGCCGGTTCGCAGGTGCTCATTGTCGAAGGCACGTGGGCGCTGCACCTGGGCGACCTCGATGTCCGCATCCTGCTCGACGCGACGCACGAGGACACGCTCGAGCGACGCCGCGAACGCAACCGTGACATCGACGCACCCATCATGCGCGACATCCTGGCCATCGAGCACACGCTCGTCGCCCCCATGCGGGCAAAGGCGGACATCGTCATCGACCGGCACTTCGCGATCAGTCACGCGTCGCCCGCCGTGCCGCCCGCATCGCCATCGCAATGAACAACCCGCCAAAGGCGAGCATCACGAGGCCCCACCACAGGTTCACGTTCAGCGCCGTGGAACGCGCATACATGGCCGTATTGCCTGACGTCGCGATGCCGTAGCCGGTGAGGATGAGCCCAAGGGCCACGAAGAGTCCACCGATCGGATACCGCAGGTCGAGGTTGCCGCCGCCGCTCATGGAGCCTCCGGTCAGTAGAAGATGATATTGAGGATCAGGATGAGCCCGAGGATCCCGAGGGCGAGCACGGCCGGCCGCTGCGTCCACGGGAGCGCACCGTCTGAAGGGCGCGGCGTGAGTGAGTACACGAGCCCCTTCAGTTCTTCCTCGGCGCGAGGGCGCGTCACGAGGCTCACGAGCACGGTTACCACGAGGCACGTGACGAACGCGGAGATCGCCGTGTAGAACGTCTGTGCCATCTCGCTGGGATACAGGTTGAGCATCCCGAAGTAGCCGCCCTTGATTCCCGGCACGGAACCGACGGCGAGCGTCAGTCCATGATGGATCGTCGCGGCGAGCGTACCGGACACGAGCCCCCAGAACGCACCGTGCCCGGTGCTGCGCTTCCAGAACATGCCGAGCGCGAAGGTCGCGAAGAGCGGCGCGTTCACGAACGCAAAGATGAGCTGCAGGAAGTCCATGATGTTGTTGAACGACCCCGCGACGTAGGCCGCGGCCAGCGACAGCAGGATCCCGCCGACCGTCGCCGCGCGTCCCATCCACAGGTAGTGCGCATCGCTCGCGCCGCGGCGGATGTGCGACTGGTAGATGTCGTAGGTCCACACGGTATTGAACGCGGTCACGTTGCCGGCCATGCCCGACATGAACGACGCGATGAGTGCGGTGAGTCCGAGGCCGAGCATCCCGCTGGGGAAGAGCTTGACGAGCATCATCGGCGTCGCGAGGTCGTAGTCGAGCACGACGCGCCCGGCCGCATCCACCATGGCCACCCCGGACGCGTCGAACTTGGGGGGAATGATGCCCTGCCCCGCCGCGCCCACGTCCCCGCTCAACACGAGGGCGATCATGCCCGGCAGGATCACGAGGAACGGGAACAGCATCTTGGGAAGCGCCGCGATGAGTGGCGTCCGTCGGGCCGCCGTCATCGAGTCCGCCGCCATCGCCCGCTGGACGACGAGGAAGTCGGTGCACCAGTAGCCGAAGGAGAGCACCACCCCCAGCCCGAGCACGAGCCCGAACCACTCCACGCCGATCGGGTTCGTCGACGCATCACCCATGCCGCGCCACGCGTGCGTGTACGCCTCCGCCGGTAGGCCCTTCGCGACGGCCGCCTCGGAAAGCTTTGTCGTCAGGCCATCCCACCCGCCCACCGAGCGGAGCCCGATCCACACCAGCGGCGCAAAGCCGAAGACGATCATGAAGAACTGCAGCACCTCGTTGTAGATCGCGCTCGTCAGGCCGCCGAGCAGGACGTACGCGAGCACGATGCCACCGGCCACGACCACGCTCGTGTCGAAGTCCCAGCCGAGGAGCAGGTTGAGGAGCTTCCCCATGGCGTACATCGACACGCCGGAGGAGAAGATCGTCATGGCCGCGAAGGAGACGGCGTTCAGCGTGCGCGTCTTCTCGTCGAAGCGGAGCTTGAGGTATTCGGGAACCGAGCGAGCCCTCGACCCATAGTAAAACGGCATCATGAAGATGCCGACGAACAGCATCGCGGGCACGGCGCCGATCCAGTAGAAGTGACTGGTGGCGATGCCGTACTTGGCCCCCGACGCGCCCATGCCGATCACTTCCTGCGCCCCGAGGTTCGCGGAGAGAAAGGCGAGCCCCGTCACCCAGGGCGGCAGCGATCGCCCCGAGAGGAAGAAGTCGTTCGACGTGCGCATCTTGCGCCGCAGGACCCACCCGATGCCCAGCACCACGGCGAAGTAGATCGCCATGACCGCGTAGTCGACCAGCGTCAGGTGCGTGACCGGCATGGAGGCTCCCGGGAGGTGGGGGACTGTCGCCTAACGCGGCAGGGAAAAGAGCTGCAGGGTTGCGTTGTTGCGGGCCACCGCGAGGAGCCGCCCCCCACCTGCCCGCCGCACGATCGCCATCGCGCGCACTGCACCGTCGATCGTCATGCCACTCTGCGCGGGCGCCGACGGCACGAGCGCGCCGTTCTTCCCGCGCAACAGGAGGCCCCGGCTGGCGTCGTAACGCCCCAGCATCGGCGTGACCCCCCAGAGGTTACCCGCCACATAGACATCGCGCACGCCATCGCCGTCGAAGTCGTCTACCACCGACGCGTAGACCGGCGCGAACTGGGCCTCCGTGGGGAGGGGCTGAAGCTCGAAGCGATTCCCCCGGTGGAGCGCCACGGCCGACTCGAGCGTGTATGCCCGGTGGACCTCCGCCTTGGCCAGTTCCTCGCCAAGGATGTCCTCGACCCTGCTCGCGCCAAACGAGGCAAACGATGGATAGCGGCTGCGGAGCGCCGGCATCAGCTTGAGGAGGTCGTCGCGACCTGCCATCGGGTAGCGGCGCCCATCCGGCTTGTGGAAGGCGAGGAGCTGCTTGACCGTGCCCGTGCCGAAGAAGTCCCCGACGTGGAGCGTCGCCGGCTGTCCTCTGCTGGCCCGCACGTAGGCATTGCGCCCGAGGTTCCCGAGCACGAGGTCCTGACTGCCGTCGCCGTCCACGTCGGCCGCCGTGACACTGCTCCACCAGCCCTCGCTACTGTCCAGGCCTGCCGACCTGCGGTCCGTAAATCGTCCCTTGTCCTGGTGGAAGACGCGGACCGGCATCCATTCCCCCACGACCACAAGGTCGAGCGCGCTGTCGCCATCGACGTCGAGCCACAGCGCGCCGGAGACCATGCCCGCTTGCGCCACCTCGGGAGCCACGTCGTTCGTGACGTCCACGAATCTCCCCTTGCCTTCGTTGCGCAGCAGGTGGCTCGTGGGAATGCGTCCGTAGGCCCGCGACGCCACGCGATGACCGAGAAACAGGTCCTGGTCACCGTCGGCATCGTAGTCGGCCACCGCCACGCACCCGCCATTGCCGAACAGCGGGGGGAGGCCCGCCAGGTCCCTCGTCAGGCGCCCACGACCATCGTTGAGGTATAGGCGGCTGCGGAGGGGTTCGTCGGTACCCGCGAACTCATTGCCCCCGCTGACGACGAACAGGTCCTG
>JACMLI010000525.1 GCA_014379705.1 Gemmatimonadaceae bacterium | reverse complement strand
GCTGGTTTTCGTCTACCTCGTCCATCTCGTCTACTCGTCTACCTCGTCTCCACCCATTACCTTCCCCCATGGCGCTCAGGACGCCACCGGTCCGCGGAAAGGGCAGCGCCCCCCTGAAGCAGTGATCACGATTTCCACGCCCTCTTCGGGCCGATCGTGCGGACGCCGGCCGCTTCGAAGGAGGCGTCATGTCATCGCGATTCCATCGCACCCTGCCGGCGCGCCCGGACCTCGCCCAGCAGAAGAAGCAGGCGAAAGAACTGCTCCGCTCGTACGACGCCGGCGACCCCGAGGCACACGAGCGCATTCGCGCCGAGCTTCCCGACAAGCCGGAGATCGCCCTCGCCGACGCGCAGTTTGTCCTCGCGCGCGAGTACGGCTTCACGGACTGGGCGTCCCTTGCCCGGCACATCGAGGCGAACGCCGAGTCGACGCGGTCACCGATCGAGCGCATGCACGCCGCGATCGAGCGTCGCGACTTCGTGAAGGTGCGTCGCCTCTTCGAAGAGAACCCGGGCCTTCGCCAGTTCATCAACCAGCCGATCTTCTCCTTCAACTCGCCGCCGATCGTCGCGTTCGCGAACGACGCGGACATGGTCGACGTGTTGCTCGACTTCGGGGCGGACCCCAATGGTCGCAGCACGTGGTGGGCGGGGGGCTTCCACGCGCTCTACTCCGCCACAGGCCGCGCAGCTGAACGACTCCTCGCCGCGGGTGCCGTGCCTGACGCGTGTGCCGCGGCGCACCTGGACCGGATCGACCTCTTGATGGCGATGATCGAGAAGGACCCCGCCGTGGTGCACGAGCGCGGTGGCGACGGACAAACGCCGCTGCACTTCGCCACCTCGCAGGCCATGGCGGACCTGCTGCTCGACACGGGAGCCGACATCGATGCGCGTGACGTGGACCATCGCTCGACACCGGCGGAATGGATGCTCGGTCCGCACGGGGACGGTCGGACCGAGCTGGCACGCTATCTCGTCGATCGCGGCGCGACGGCAGACATCTTCCTCGCCGCCGCCCTCGGGCTTGGCCGTCGCGTGCGCGACCTGCTGCAAGCTGACCCCGCGCAACTCGAGTGGCGCATCGGAGATGGCGCGTACGGCGAGCACCCCCCGAGCAGCTACCACATCTACTTCTGGACGATCGGCACTGGCCGGTCACCAATGGACGTGGCGGCGCAGTATGGACAGCAAGACGTCCTGACGGTGATGCGGGAGTTCGCCTCTCCCCGCCAGCGCCTGCTCTCAGCGTGCCGTCGCGGCGAGGAAACAGAAGTGCGTGCCGTGCTGCACGAACATCCCCGCATCCTCGAGTCGCTGCAGCCATCGGACCATCGGCTCGCCGCCGACGCGGCGTGGGCCGGGAACGCGCGTGCCCTCACGCTCATGCTCGAACTGGGCTTCGATCCGCGGGTCAAGGGACACGAGGGCGGAACGGCGTTGCATTGCGCGGCGTGGGAGGGCTCTGTCGAATGCGTGGCGGCGCTGCTGGCGAGAGCCGACGCGCGCGAGCTCGTGACGATCGAGGACTCCCAGTTTCACGCGACACCGCTCGGGTGGTGCATGCACGGCTCGTTGCATGCCAACCCCAATCGTGACCGTGCACGCATCGCGCGGATGCTGCTCGAGGCCGGATCGAACCTCGACCTGGGCGATCGGGAAGCGTCGCCCGAGGTCGAGGCCATCCTCCGTGCGTGGGAACGCTCATGATGCTGCGGGCGGTGGACGTCTTCGCGCGCAGCGCCGATGTTTCCCGATCCTCGTGGAGGCGACTCGGATGAAGCTCCTGACGTACGTCAACTATGGCGGCAACTGCCGACAGGCGTTCGAGTTCTACGCACAGCACCTCGGCGGCACCATCACCATGATGATGACGCACGGTCAGGGGCCCGAGGGCGGCACGCTGTCCCCGGAACGCCGGGACCAGGTGCTGCACGCCCGGATGGACATTGGTGGCACG
>JACMLI010000524.1 GCA_014379705.1 Gemmatimonadaceae bacterium | reverse complement strand
GCGGCCGCGGCCGGGTGACGCCGCATCGACCACCCGATGGCGCCTAACGCGGCGAGGGCGAGCACCGCGAGCCAGCCCCAGCGGGCCACGCTCCCACCCACGGCCGCGGGCACCTGCACCTGGATGCGATTCCCGAGCGGCAGGTCGCGCCCGAGGAAGCGCACGAAGGAACGCCCTTCACTCGTCACGGCGCCGAGGGCCTCCAGACCGTCACCGGTCGCGCGACCCCCCGGCTCCTCGAGGAGGACTTCCACGACCGCCGAGGAGTCGGTGAGGGTGATGTCCAGCGGAAACGCCGACGGGGGGAGCGCGTAGCTCAACGCCAACTGTCGAATGCCGGGCGCCACCGGTGCCACGACACCGACCCCGCCCGGGACCGTGACGACGGCGTCCCCCGTGAAGTCCCCTTGTGTCGCCCGCACCTTCGTCGCCCCGCGCGGCAGGCGCGCGACGAACGCGGGCCGGTCGCGCGTGCCGAGGCGCGTGAGGACGGTGTCGTTCGACACCTCGTACACCTCGACGATCGCCCGTTCACCGTCGGCGTCGGGCGCCGACACCACCACATGCCGCCCCGTGATACGGATTGGCACGTCCGTCGACGTGGTGTCGAAGACCTCGATGATCCCCTCCCCTACCGGGTCGCCGACACGAATCGGCGCCGCAAAGTAGGCGAGTCCACCATGCCGCGTGGTGGGGAGGTACATGGCGTTGGTGTCCGGCGCGGCCACGCGAAAGCGATAGTGCCCGCTGCCGTCGGCAATCGTGGAGTCGAGCGGCGCGGCCGAGGACACTCCGATGCGATGCAGGGTCACGCTGGCGCCGGGAACCGGCGCGGGGCCGGCAGCCGTGACGCGCATGACCTGGCCGGTGACGACAATCGGCGCCTGCGCCCCGGTGGTTGAGGCGCTCGACGCCACCACGACGCACGCGGCGACGAGTCTCGCGGGTCTCACGGGTTGAACTTGCCGAAATCCTCCGGCCGCAGGCTGGCGAGGTACTGCTTCAACTGCTCGGCGCTCATTTCTTCCGTGGAGCGGGACAGCTCTGCGGGTGGAATCACGGTCTCCTCCTCATCGTCCCCGTCATCTTCATCGGGCGGGTCGATGAGCAGCGACTCCGTCGCGTAGATCGGCGACACGGTGCGGAGCGCGATGGCGATGCTGTCCGAGGGGCGGGCGTCGACCTGGTAGCGCTGGCCGTCGCGCACGAGGTGCAACTCGGCGAAGTACGTCCGATTCTCCACGCGCGTGATGTTCACCCGCTGGAGCGTAGCGCCCAGCCCCACGATCAGGCTCTTGCACAGGTCGTGGGTGAGCGGGCGTTCCTTGCGCACCTGGTTGATTTCCAGGAGGATGGACTCCGCTTCCGGCTGCCCGATCCAGATGGGCAGGATACGTTCGCCCCCCTTCTCGCGAAGGATGACGACATAGGTGTTCGTCGAGCCGTCCAGGCCCAATCGGGTGACGTTGACTTCGACCAGCGGCTCCATCTCCCCCCGGTGTGCGACCGACGACGAACTATCGCACAGCGCGCTTCAGTTCAGCAACTTTGTCCAGTCGCTCCCAACTGAACGCCATGCCGGTCACGTTCCGAGCCTTCTTTCCATTGCCGGTCGACGTCGTATACGTGAGCTTTTCGGACGGGCGCCCGAAGTGTCCGTACGCCGACGTCGGTGAATATATGGGCTTGCGGAGGTCCAGCGCCTTGATGATGCCCTTGGGGGTCAGGTCGAAGCTGCTGCGGATCGCCGCGGTGATGGCGGCGTCTGGCACCTTCCCCGTGCCGAAGGTGTTGACCATCACGCTGACCGGTTCGGCGACGCCGATCGCATAAGCGACCTGGACCTCGCAGCGGCTCGCGAGACCCGCAGCGACGACGTTCTTTGCCACCCAGCGAGCGGCGTAGCACGCCGAACGATCGACCTTGGACGGATCCTTGCCGCTGAAGGCGCCGCCGCCGTGGCGGCCCATGCCGCCGTACGTGTCGACGATGATCTTCCGGCCGGTAAGGCCGGCGTCTCCTTGCGGACCCCCGACCACGAAACGACCCGTCGGGTTGATGTGGTAGGTCGGCTTGTGCTGACGCCATTCCTTCGGGATCGACGGCTCGATGACCTCGGCGATGATCGCCTTGCGGATCTTCGCGGAGCTCGCGGCCTCGTCGTGCTGCGTGGACACGACCACCGTGTCGACAGCGACGGGGCGATCCCCTTCGTAGACCACGGTGACCTGCGCCTTCCCGTCCGGACGCAGCCACTTGAGGTTCCCGGACTTGCGATGGTCGGCCAGGGCCTTCGTGAGGCGATGCGACAGCAGGATCGCCGCGGGCATCATCTCCTCGGTCTCGTCGGTGGCGTACCCGAACATCATGCCCTGATCGCCGGCCCCGCCAGTATCGACGCCCATCGCGATGTCCGGCGATTGCTTGTCGATCGTGCTCATGACGGCGCAGGTCTGCGAATCGAAGCCAAACTGCGCGCTCGTGTACCCGATGCGCTCGATCGTTGCACGCACGATGCGCGGGATGTCGACCCACGTCTCTGTCGTGATCTCGCCGGCGACGACGGCAAGGCCGGTCGTCACGAGCGTTTCGCAGGCGACGCGAGCGGTGGGGTCGTCGGCCAGGATGGCGTCGAGGACTGCATCGGAGATGGCATCGGCCACCTTGTCCGGATGACCCTCGGTCACCGACTCGGAAGTGAAGAGCACGCGTTCAGTCACGGGGATACTCGGGGGGGATAGTCACCTGCTTCGAGAGCAGGAATTGGGCCTCGGAACGATACACTCAGGAGCCGTGATTCGGGATTCGTGATTCGGCGTGATTCGTGAGAAGGCGGAAATTGGTCCCGATTCACCGCCGAATCACGAATACCGAATCCCGAATCCCGGCCCTTAAAGACCTCCATCCCGAATGAACGCCACATTGCCAAAGGCCGCCTTGAGCCGGAATTCGAGCTCCCCACGGGCCTCGTTGGCGGTGCGCGAGTTGACCGCCGCCTCGGCGGCCTCGCGGGCAAACGAGGCGCTGACGCCTCGGATGATGCGCTTCACGAACGGCACGGAGCGCGGATTCACGCTCAGCTGGCGGATGCCGAGTCCCATGAGGGCGAACGCCATCAGCGGTTCGGAAGCCATTTCGCCGCACACGCAGACTTCGAGCCCGTGCGCCTGCGACACCTCGGCCGTCCGCTGGATGAGCCGGAGCACGGCGGGATGCAGGGGCGTATAGCGCGATGCGAGGTTGGCGTTGCCGCGGTCCACGGCGAGCGTGTACTGCACGAGGTCATTGGTGCCGATCGAGAAGAACTCCGCCTCCTCGAGGAACGAGTCGACGGCGACGGCTGCCGCCGGGGTCTCGATCATGACGCCCAGGGGGACGTCGCGCTTGAACGTGACGCCGCGGGCCTCGAGTTCCTGCATGCACTCGCGCAGGAGCTGCCGCGTCTGCCGCACTTCATCGAGGGTGACGACGAGCGGCAGCAGGATCCGCACGTCGCCATGCACCGCAGCGCGCAGGAGGGCCCGCAGCTGCACCTTGAACATGTCGGCCTCGTCGAGGCACATGCGAATGGCGCGCCAGCCAAGGAACGGGTTGGCTTCGTGCGGGAAACCACCGACGGGGAGCTTGTCCCCGCCGATGTCGAAGGTGCGGATCACGACGGGGTGGCCGTCGAAGGGCTTGAGCACCTTCACGTACTCGTCGTACTGCTCCTCCTCGTCAGGCATGGCGGCGCGGCCCAGGACGAGGAACTCGGTGCGCATGAGTCCCACGCCTTCGGCGCCGCTGCGCGCGGCCGCCTCGGCCTCGTCGGGGAGGTCAACGTTCGCGCGCACGACGATATGCACGCCATCGGTCGTGACGGCCTCCACGCCGGCCAGCTTCTGGAGCTCGGCCTCGTCCTGGGCCTCCATGAGGGCCCGGCGGCGGAAGGTGGCGATCTCCGCGTCGCTGGGGTTCACGATCAGCATGCCGCTCGAGCCGTCGAGGACGAGGACCTCGTCGCCGCGCAGCCGGCTGGTGGCATCGCGGAGGCCGACGACGGCGGGGATGCCTAACGAGCGGGCGAGGATGGCGACGTGCGAGGTCCGCGTGCCCGAGTCGGTGGCGATGCCCGCGATCGATTCGCGGTCGATCTGCACCGTGAGGCTCGGCGTCAGGTCGTGCGTGACCAGGATCGCGTTGGCGCCGGCGGTGAGGTCCACGGGATCGTGATCTCCGAGCCCCAGGAGAATCGAAAGCACACGAATATGGAGGTCGGTCAAGTCACCGACCCGCTCGCGCATCATGGGCGAGGCGCTGCGCGCGAAGTGCTGCCGCCAGTCGAGCATGACGACGTCGAACGCCTTCTCGGCCCCGATGTTCTGGTGGATGTACGCCTCGACGCGGGTGTTGATGTCCCCATCGTCGAGCATGTGAAGCTGGACCTCAAAGATCGCCGCCTCCTCGGGGCCGGCATGCTTCTCCGCGCGGGCGCGAACGGACTCGAGGCGGGTCTTCGCCTTGGCGACGGCGGCCCGGTACCGCTCGAGTTCCTCCGGGATCTCCTCGTCGGCGATGATGCGATGCGTGACGTCGGGCACTTCCCAGTGCAGGAGGTGCACCCTTCCGACCACGATCCCCGGTGACGCCGGGATGCCGGTGAGGACCCGTTCCATCAGCTCTCCCCGAAGCGACCGTTGATCAGCGTCGTCAGCGCCTTGACCGCGTCATCGGCGTCGGGGCCATCGGCACGGAGGGTGAGCGTGGAACCGCACTCGGCGGCCAGCATCATCACCCCCATGATGCTCTTCCCGTTCACCTCGAGGTCCTCACGGGCCATCGTGATCTGGGCCTTGTACCGCGCCGCCAGCTTCACGATCTCCGCCGCGGGGCGGGCGTGGATGCCGTTCTTGTTCGTGACCTGGACGGAGCATTCGATCATGAGCGCACCATGGCGGCAAGGACGATCAGGGTCAGGACGCCTAACGACCACTTCCACAACTCGTAGCGCCCGCGCAGGCGCGACAGCGCCAGCCCGGTCAAGCCCACGCCCACCAGCAGCCCGGCCAGGAGCGTGGGCTCCGCCGCCTGCGAATC
>JACMLI010000523.1 GCA_014379705.1 Gemmatimonadaceae bacterium | reverse complement strand
CTCCCTCCTCGAAGCGGAAGGAGGTGACCGTCGTGTCGCGGCGCTCGCCGGCGAGGTCGGGCGCGATATCGAGGCGCGGGTCTTCGTACTCCACCGCGATGGCCAACTCGAACTTCTGCGGCGCGTAGAACGCATCGAGTTCGAGGGCGCGTTGCGTCTCGCGCAGGGCGCCGGCGTAGTCGCCAAGGTTGGTGAGGGCGAAGCCGAGGTTGTAGTGCGCTTCCGCATATCCGGGGCGGGCCTCGATCGCCCGGCCGAACGCATTGCGCGCCTCGTCGAAGCGCTTGGCCCCGGAGAGCACGAGACCAACGCCATTCCACCCCACGGGGTGCTCGGGATCGAGACGGAGGACCTGTCGGTAGGCGATGAGCGCGTCCTCGACGTCGCCCCGGCGCACGAGGAAGTACGCGAGATTGAGGCGGGCCTTGAGGAAGCCCGCGTTCAGCTGGAGGGCACGGGTAAACCCGTCGAGGGCCCGGTCGCCGTCACCCGCATGATGGGCAGCAACGCCGAGGTTGTTCCACGCCACGGAGCAATGCGGGTCGGCCGCGAGGGCGTGCGCGTAGCAGTCGAGGGCCGCGGCGTATTCCCCGCCGTGGTGCAGGGCGACGCCGCGCTCGTTCCATGCCTTGGCGTCGTGGGGACGCTCGGCGACGAGCTGGTCGTACAGCGCGAGGGCGGCGGGCATGTCCCCGCGCAACAAGTGCACCTCGGCCATCGCCTGCCTGACGAGGAGCGGGTCCTCGCCCCGGTCGAGCGCGAGGCCGTACTCGCGAATCGCCTCGTCGAGGTAGCCCTTGTGCCGGAAGGCGAGCCCGAGGTTGTAGTGCGTGAGCGGTTGCGCGCCTGCGGCGGCACTGTCGTCCACGATGCCGCGCGCCTCGCGCTCCTCGCGCGCGTGGTGGTGCGACCCGCGGTCGAAGCGCTCGAGGGACAGGTTGGCGCGGGCCACGCCTAACGACGGATTGAGCCGCTGGGCCCGCGCGGCGGCCGCCATCGCCCCTTCGTGATCTCCCTGGTCCCCCAGGACGAAGCCCAGGAGGTACGTCGCGTCCGCGTCGTCCGGGGCCAGCTCCACGGCCCGCGACAGGTACACGCGCGCTTCCTCGTTCAGCCCGCGATGGTAGGCCACCTCGCCCAGCTGCAAGAGCACCGCGGCGTTTTCGGGCTCCACATCGAGCGCGTGTCGCAGCCAGTGCCACGCCGACTCGAGGTTGCCGCCACGCGCTTCCGCTGTCGCGACCTGCCGGATCACGGCCACGTCGTCGGGATCCTCACGCAGCAGCACGCTGAATTCGTCGAGCGCGCGCGGCACGTCGCCGAGCAGGAGGTGCGTGCGCCCGAGTTCCCAGCGCGCCCCCCGGTCGGTGGCCGTGCGCGTGAGCCGCTCATGCAGCTCGGCCACGCGGCGATCATAGTAGCCGCTCGTGAAGTACGCGATCTCGAGGTTGCGCTGCGCGATCGTCATGCGCACGTCGAGTTCGAGCGCTCGCGTGAACGCCGCCACCGCTTCCTCGGTCATCCCCTTGGTGAAGTAGAGGACGCCGAGGTTGTTGAGCGCTCCCGGGTCGCCGGCATCGATGCGATGCGCGAACGACTGCAGGATCGCCAGGTCGCGGGGCGCGGGGGCGGTGATTGTGGAGGACACCGAAAGGCCGGGCTTCGTCAGTCCATCCGCATGGCGCGGAGAATGGCGCGCAGCGACGCCATGTCCGGCAGCAGGAGGAAGTGCCCGCTCAGCCGCTCCTGCACGTCCTGCATGACGAACTCGGTCTCGACGCAGAAGACGAGGTCGCGATCGCTCCCGAACTGCAGATAGGCCGTCGTGAGCACCGCCTGCGCCATGTCGATGGCGAGCGAGGGCGGTGAGGGCATGATCATGAGGCCCATGAAGTCGCTCAGCGCGTTCATGTACGCACCACTGAGGATGTTCCCCGCCTCCTTGATCGCCGACTGTTCCAGCTCCGTGAGCTCCCCGGTCGCAACGCGCGGCTTGCGGATCATGATCTCCGACAGGCGGATCGCCGTCGCCATCGGAAACACGAGCAGCGTCCGGCCGGTGAGGTCACCGACCATGTTCATGAGCACCGCGGCCACGGGCTCGCCCGGATCGCCGATATGCGGCGGCACGTCCTCGAGCGGCGTGATGTTGATCGTGGGCACCGAGATCATGATCGTCTGACCGGTCATGAGTGACAGCGCCGTCGCCGCGTGACCCGCGCCAATGTTGGCGACTTCACGCAGCGCGTCGATCTGCATCGGTTTGAGGTCGAGTAGATCTTGCATCAGTGCTCCTGGAGTAGTCCGCCCACGTCGAGGATCAGCGCCGCCGATCCATCGGGGAGGATCGCGGCGCCGGTGCACGGCGTAGCGCCCTTCACGGTGTCGAATGCCTTGACCACGATGTCCTGCTGTCCTTCGAGTCGGTCGACGGCGATGGCGGCCCGCCGGTCGGTCACCTCGACAATGACGATCTGCTGCCCCCTCACGTCCCGGCCGGGCAGGCCGACGACCTCGCGCAGGGAGAGGAGGGGGAGCACCTGGTCGCGGAGGATGAAGACGTTCCGTCCCCGCACCCTCCGGAGCGCGCCAGCGGCCGGCTGCACGGTCTCCGAGACGTGGGTCAGGGGTAGCGCGTAGGACTCCTGGTCCACCCGGGTGATGATCGTCGGCACGATGGCCAAAGTGACCGGGAGCCGGAGCTCGAAGATCGTCCCCCGCCCTTCAACCGTCGAAAAGGCGACGGTCCCCCCGAGGGCCCTGACCTTCGCCAGGACGGCGTCGATGCCCACGCCGCGCCCGGAGACCTCGCTCACCCGTTCGGCCGTCGAGAACCCTGGACGCGATATCACCCGGAGGACGTCGTCGTCCGACAGCTCCTCCGACTCCTGCGAGACCCACCCCAGCTCCTTTGCCTTGGCAAGGATGCGGGCCCGGTCGACCCCCTTGCCATCGTCGGCCACCACGATGACCACGGCACTGCGTTCGCGGCGCGCGATCAGCTTGAGCCGGCCCACCGCGGGCTTTCCCGCAGCCGCCCGCCCCTCGGCGTTCTCGATGCCGTGGTCCACCGCGTTGCGCAGGAGGTGAACGAGGGGGTCGGCCACCTGCTCCAGGAGGGTGCGATCGAGCTCGATCTCGCGTCCCTCGAGGGCGAGTGACACGTCCTTGCCGACAATGCGGGCCGCGTCGCGGACAACACGCGGAAAGCGATCGAAGACCTGCCACACGGGCACCATGCGGCTCCCCAGGACGCCATCCTGCAACTCGCCGATCAGACGAGATGCCTTGGCCACCGACTCGTCGAGCCCCGGGTCGTCGTGGGTCGCGGAGAGGGCCTGCAGGCGCCCGCGCACCGTGACGAGTTCACCCACCAGGTCGAGCAGGTGATCGAGGCGCCGCAACTCGATGCGGACGTACTTCTGCAGCGGGGCCTTGAGGTTCTCCGTGGACCAGGCGGCATCGGCGGTCACGCCCTCGGTCGACCGGACTTCCGCGGCGCTCACCCGCACGTCGCGCACGTCGCCACAGGCGCGCACGAGGTCCACGATCGTGCCGGTGTCCTCGTTGGTCTCGATGAACGCCGTAAAGCGGCCGTCGAAGCCCTCGGCCCAGAGCGCGGCGTCGGCGGGGCTGGTGCCGTGCACCGTGCCGATCGTGCGCAGCTTATCGACGATGATGCGTGCGCGCGCGCCCGGGAGCGGCGTATCGGGTTCGAGCTGGATGCGCACGGGGCTGCCGGGGAAGACGAGGTCCGGTGCGTGCACCGT
>JACMLI010000522.1 GCA_014379705.1 Gemmatimonadaceae bacterium | reverse complement strand
TCTTCCATGAGCACGCGATCCCCCCGCGCGAGGAGGAGCTGGGCGAGTGCGTGCAGCGCCTGCTGCGACCCCGACGTGATCGCGACCTGCTCCCACTCGCAGCGCACGCCACGGCTGTCACGCAGGTACTCCGCGACGCGCTGCCGGAGCCCCGGGAACCCCGCCGCAAGGTGGTTCTGGTAGTCGAAGAGGCGCCAGCCGTGGCGCTTGAGGGCGCGCGTCCGCATGCGATTCCATTGCGCCAGCGGGAAGAGCCTGACGTCGGGCTGGCTCGGGCGAAATGCGATCGGGCGTTCCAGTTGCGGTCGTGGCGCTCGAGCGACGGGGAGCGAGCGCATGCGCGTGGCGCTGCGACTGGCGTCGCGTTCGATCCGGATGACAAACAGGCCGGAGCGCGCCCGCGCCTCCACGTAGCCTTCGCCGATGAGGCGGTCGAGGGCACCGAGCACCGTGTTGCGTGAGACGCGCAGGTGCCCGGCGAGGTCGCGACTCGAGGGGAGTGCCGAGCCCCCGGCGAGGGCCCCGCGTTGGATGAGCTGCTTCAGCGCATCGCCAAGCTGCGCCTGCAGCGGGGCTGGCAGGCCGGGATCGAGCGAGATTCCGAGAAACGGGCGCGGAGGCATCTGGACCCATGAAAGTATATCGGACTGGCACTTTACTGGTACCAGCAGCCCCCCTAGGCTGCAAGTCTCCCGGTGCCGACAACTTCCCCATCCCGTCCATGCAGACTCCCGACGCCTCCGAATACGCGCCCTACTACCATCGCTACGTGTCGCTCGTGCCGGCCGGCCAGTGCCTCGCCCTCATGCATGAACAGGTTGGGCAGATGGAAGCGCTGCTCTCCAGCGTGACCGACGCGCAGGGGATGCATGCCTATGCCCCGGGCAAGTGGACCTTGAAGGAAGTGATCGGCCACGTGGCGGACGCCGAGCGCGTGTTCGGCTATCGCGCCCTGCATCTCGCCCGCGGCGATGCGAATCCCCTTCCGTCCTACGAGCAGGACCTCTGGTCGCCGAACGGCGCGTTCAATGCCCTCTCCGTCGCGTCGGTCCTGGGGCAGTGGAAAACCGCGCGACTCTCCAACATCGCCGTCGCCGAGGGGTTGCCCGAAGAGGCGCACGTCCGGAGCGGCACGGTGTCGGGGAATCCGTGCACGGTTCGCGCGCTCGTCCACATGCTTCCCGGGCATGTCGCCTACCACATCGCGCACATGCGGCAACACTACCTCGCGTAGGGCGCTCACGAGCCGTTGGCCCGGCAGGGCTCGCCGGGCCTTGCTGGTTCGAGTTGGGACGACGCACTATGATCAGCGGTCGGGCCGCACGGATTCTGCGGCCCTGCATTCCCTGGTCGTCGTTGGAGGATGGGCATGCGGCGTCGGATGGTGTTGCTGGCGGGATGGTCCGCCCTTGCCGGGCTCGCGTGTGGTGGTGGCGATGAGTCGGCGCCCGTTCCGGTGGTGGAGCGGATCGACCTGACCCCAGCCTTCGCCCGGATCGCGGGGTTGCAGCAGGCGACCACGGTGAGCGCGACCGTGCACATGTCCATCACTCTGCCGGTCCCGTTGCCGCAGGTTGCCTGGGTCTCCTCCGATCCATCCGTCGTGTCGGTGAGCGCCCCGTCCACCGCCAGCGGCGTCCCGGTGACCCTCACGAGCGTCGGGCGCGGGTCGGCGACCGTGCAGGCGAGCGCCGGTGGGCGCACGGCAACGTTAGTCGTCACGGTGGTGGCCGAGGTACACACGATTGCGCTGACGCCGGCCGCGCTGTCCTTCGCGGTGAGCGACACCGCGAGCGTCGTCGGCATGGTCGCGGCGGATCCCGGCGTGGCGACGGGCCTCACGTGGATCTCGACGACCCCCGGTGTCGCGACGTCAGGTAGCCAAACGTCGGTGAGTGGGGCCCCCGTAGTGATCACGGCGGTGGCCCCCGGTACCACGCTCCTGCGCGCCACCAGCACCGCGGACGTGACACGGTCCGCCGACGTCTTCGTCACCGTCACGGCCGACCACGACCAGGTAGCCAGTGTTCGTGTCTCGCTGGGACCGGTGACGCCACTCCCGTTGGGGAGCACGGCGCAGGCCAGTGCGATCGCATTGAACGCGGCGGGGGGTCGCATTGACGGTCGTGCCGTCACCTGGACGTCATCCGCCCCTGCCGTCGCCACTGTGTCGAACAGCGGAGTCCTCGCGAGCCTGCGGCCGGGCCTCACGGCGATCACGGCGACGGTGGAAGGGCGCTCGGCGAGTGCCGGGCTCGAGGTGCACACGATCGCTACGGGACTTGCTGCCGGCTACGAACACACCTGCGCGCGCACCGCGAGCCTCCTCGTGTTCTGTTGGGGCTCGAACCGGCGAGGCCAGCTGGGTACCGGGAGCACATCGCTCCGCGCATCGGTGCCGAACCGCGTCCAACATGCAGGCCCTGCGCTGCGCGCGATCGCGGCGGGGTGGTACCACACCTGCGGCCTCTCCACGGCTGCAACGTATTGTTGGGGGGAGAACGAGTTCGGACAACTGGGCACCAACTCGCGTGTGGACGCGTCCCAACCCGTCGCCCTGGCACAGGGAGCCCCCGCGTTCGTCGAAGTCGCGCTTGGACGGAACCACACGTGTGCCCGCACGACGAACGGAACGGCCTGGTGCTGGGGGGAGCCGCAAGTTGGCAACTTTGGCGCCGGCCCTGGTCCCGGCGATGCGCTCGTCCCGACCCAAATCCAGGGAAACGCGCCACCTTTCGTGCAGGTGGCGTCCGGCCAGGCACATCGCTGTGGACGCTCCACGACGGGGACCGCCTGGTGCTGGGGATTCAACATCGTTGGCCAGGTCGGCAACGGCACGACGACCAACGCCCCATTCCCGGTGCAGATCCCGGGAGGTGCGCCCCCCTACGCGCAGCTGACGGCCGGCGCGGCGCATACGTGTGCGCTCACGTCGACGGGAGCCGCGTGGTGCTGGGGCCTGGGGAACAGCGGACAGTTAGGGAACAACGCCGCCTCGATCCAGCTGAGCCCCGTCGCCGTGCAGGCGCCCGGCGTGGCGTTCGTGGAACTCGCGGCCGGTGCATTTCACACGTGCGGGCGGACCGCGGCAGGGGCCATCTGGTGCTGGGGCCAGAACGACGTCGGGCAGGTCGGTAGCAACAACGCCGCGGATGCCCTGATTGCGGTCCCAGTCCAGGGGGCACCACCTCCCTTCGTTGAGCTGGTGAGTGGCGGGGGCCACAGCTGCGCGCGCACGGCCGCGGGCGACGTATGGTGCTGGGGATCCAATGGCGAGGGTCAGCTGGGCAATCCGGCCGTCTCATTCTCGCGCGCACCCGTGCTCGTCCCGTAGCCGCTCGTTCGGCCGCCAGGCGTCACGTCACGCGGCGCGCAGCATCTCCACCGGTTCACTCTTCGCGGCACGTCGTGCCGGCACCACGCAGGCAACGAGTGCCACGGCGACCAGCACCACTTCTGCGACGATGAGTGACACGGCGTCGGTGTAGAACACACTGTAGAGCATTGCGTCCAGTGCCCTGGCGAGCCACATGGCGACGAACGCGCCGATGGCAGTGCCGGTGAGCACCATCACCGCGCCGTCGCGCAGCACGCTCCGGGTGACCTGCCGACGCGTGGCGCCGAGCGCAATGCGAACGGCAAACTCCCGGCGGCGCTGTGCCACCACGAATGCGAGGAGGCAATAGAGGCCCACCGCTGCGAGTCCACACCCGATCAGGGCAAAGAGCACGAAGAGGCGACCCACGAACTCGCGAGCGAGGATGGCCTCGTGGAACTCCTCCATCGGACGCGTCACGGCGACGCTGGCTTGCGGTGGCATCGTGGCCTGCACGAGCGACTCCACCTCGGCCTC
>JACMLI010000521.1 GCA_014379705.1 Gemmatimonadaceae bacterium | reverse complement strand
TCCCCGCGGCGTTGTACAGCGTCGGCTTGTGCGTGCCGATCAGGTCGTTGAGGTTCACGCTTCGCCCGGTGTTGGTGACCTTGGAGCTGAGGCGGAGGTCGGGCTGGCCGTTCGCCCGCGTCTGGGCGCCCGCCAGGATCGACGGGTGCACCCAGAGACGGTTGTTGGTCAGCACTTCCGTCACCGGGTTCGCCGGCTCACCCGCCGTGGCCGAGTAGAAGTAGTTCACGCCCGTGGTGAGCGCGGCCGGCAGTCCCGCGGTAGTCACGAACGACTGATTCATCGCCGTGCTGGCCGTGTTCCAGCATGCCGTGCAGTTCACGAATGTCGCCCGATGCACGTTCATCTTTGCCATGAGCGCGCGATTGAACAGGGCGAACGTCGCCGGCGTGGTGAAGCCCGTGTAGCCTGGTGCCACGGTGAACGGGAACGCCGCGCCACCGGCCAGGAGGTCCGCGTACGCCTCGTCCATCAACGCCGAGGCGGTCGTCATGGCCACGTCGAAGGCCACGAACGGCGCCGGTTCGTCGGCAATGTCCCGATCGACATCGATCGGCATGCCTAACGACCCGGTGCGGATGGCGAGGCGATGCAGGTGCCAGGCCTTCATCGTCTTCGCGAAGCCGCGCGCGGCGCGCACCTCGGTCTCGGTCATGCCCGTGGCCGTGGGCAGCGCCGTGAGGTACACGTTGATCGTGCGGATCGCCGAATAGAGGTTGATCCAGATGCCCGCATGCCGCCCCGTGGGATCGGCGGGCCCACGGACCTGCTCGCCCGTCTCCCGTGGATCGTTCCCGAGCAGGTTGTAGCCCTCGCGACCGTACAGCGCGTAGAACTGGATCTCCGTCCCGACGTCGTTGTACGCCTGCGAGAAAATGCCCGTCGCCGCACGCGCCAGGATCGCTCGCGTCGGCGCGCCGGTGAGCGTCTCCGCGGTCGGCGCATTGGTGTTGAGGATCTCGAGGTCTCCACAACCCGCAGAGACCCCAAGCGCGGCCACCGCGAGGGTGGCCATCGCCTTTCGCATGCCCGTGCTCCGGGCCTGTGTGATGATATGCATCAGAAGCCCAGGGTGAGGTTGGCGAAGATGCTGCGCGTCGGCGGATACGGGCCGACGTCGAGGTTATTGCGGATCGCTTGCGAGCCGAAGTTCGCGACTTCCGGGTCGAGGCCCGAATACGGCGCCCACATGAGCAGGTTGCGCCCGCTGAGGGAGAACCGCGCCGAGCGTACCTTGCCGAGCGACTGCACCCAGGACCGCGGCACGTCGTAGGCCACGGAGACTTCGCGCAACTTCACGAAGCTCGCGTCCTCGATGTACGGCTGGATCGAGCCGCTCGTGTAGCCCTTGTAGCGCTCCCGGCCTTCGGGGGTGCCCCAGTCCTTCGACGTGCGGCCGTCGTCCTGCAGGTACTGCGTCAGGTTGATGACGTCGCCGCCTTCCTGATAGTCGACCACCACGTTGAGCGTGAACGCCTTGTGCGAGAGGTCGTTGACGAAGCCCATACGGAACTCGGGCGCCGAGTTGCCGAGCTGCACGAGCGTCGTGCCACGCGTGCCATCGGCGTTCTGCGCAAAGCCCACGATCTGCGTGATCGGCTTGCCGACTTCGATGCGGGTCCGACCGAGGTTGCCGAAGCCCGAGCTGTTCGGGAAGAAGGCGGGCAGGCCCGCCATGTCCTCGACTTCCGAGTCGTACGTCGTGAAGGTGACGCGCGACACCCAGTTCGTCCGGGCCGCCATGATTGGCGAGTACCCGAGGCCGACTTCATAGCCCCAGTTGCGGATCTTGCCGCCGTTGAAGACCTGGCTGATGAAGCCCGAGGAGGGCGACGGCACCCGCTGCAACAGCAGGTTGGTCGTGTTGCGCGAGAAGCCGGTCAGTTCCCACGTGAAGCGATTGCCGAACATCGATCCATCGGCGCCCGCCTCGATCTCCTTGAGGCGCTCCGGCGTGACGCCAGCGAAACCCGACGCCGTGGACACCGTCACTCCCTGCGCGCCGCCAAGCTGCGGCGTCGTGAGGTTGGTGAACTTCTGGCCGAAGAGCGGCTGGTTCCCGGTCTCGCCGTAGGCCGCACGGAGCTTCAGCTCACTGCCGCCCCCGAGGAGGTTCTCGAACCGGAAGGATGACGACACCTGCGGGAAGAGGTAGAACTTGTCGATATCGCCGTTCACGCTGCTGCGCTCGGCGCGGAAGCCGCCGCGGACGAGCAGGCGCTCGCTGAACAGGCGCACTTCCTCGGACCCGTAGAGCGCGATGGTGCGCTCGCTCGTGAGGTTTTCGGTGGCGGTGATGTTCGTGCCCTGGTTCACGTTCCGCTGACCCGGCAGCAGGTTCTGCGTGCGGATCTGGTACGTGTTCAGCCGCCGATCCTCGTACTGCAACCCGAACGAGGTCGTCGCCTGGAAGGGGCTGGCGCTGAAGGTGTGGACGCCGTTGACGTTGTAGTTGAAGAACTGGCTGCGGCCACCGCTCTCGATGGACTCGCCAGGCAGGGCCTGCGGGCGCTCGAAGAAGAGATCGTTCGGTGTCCACACGTCGTCGGCCTGGTCGAAGGCGTCGATGCCCGCGGACGAGACCACGCGCATCGACTGGCGATCGCTGATGCGTGGCGTCCACCCAAGGGTGAAGCCGCCAGTGAAGCGGTTCGTCTGCTGGTGGTTGACCCCGAGCTCCGTCAGCTGGATCGGGTTCGACTGCACGCCCACCGTCGGCAGCGGGAACGTCCCATCGGTGTTGCGCTTCGTCAGGTCGATGAAGCTCGGGATGTACGCGAGCGCGTAGCCGTGGCAGCCGTAGTTGTTGCAGTTGTTGTTCCACCCACGATCGTGCTCGGCGCGATTGAACACCGTGGAAAGCCGGAGGTCGAGCGTCGGGCTGACCACCTGGTCGACGTTCACGCGGAGCCCCTGGCGTCCGAAGCCCGTGGCGCGCTCGATGCCCTCATCGCGCTTCCAGCTCCCCGAGATGAAGTACTTCGTGGCCTGGTTGCCCCCGGCCATGTCCACGATTGTTTCGTAGGACGGATCGCGGTTGTCATAGACGGCCGCGGCGTTGTCGTGGAACACCGACTGCTGGCCATTGAAGAACGCAGAGGCCCCCTGCCCGAATCGCGCCACGGCGGAGTCCACCGTCCACGTGCGCGCCTCCATCATGCGCAGGGGCGCGAACTGGCCGAAGCGCTGGGTGACGTTCACGCGCGATGCGCCCGTGGAACCACGCGTGGTCGTGATGACGACCACGCCGTTGGCCGCCTTCGATCCGTAGATCGACGAGGCCGCGGCACCCTTGAGCACCTCGATGCTCGCGATGTCGGCGGGGTTGAGGTCGGCCACGCGGTTGACGCCATCGGACTCCGTGGTCGCGCTGGCCGCCCCGTTGGCCAGGCCGCGTCCGCTGGGGATGACGGCGTTGGAGTAGATCACGCCATCGACCACATAGAGCGGGTCGAAGCCGCCGAGGATCGTGTTGTTCCCGCGGATCTGCATCTGGATGCCACCACCAGGGGCCCCGGAGTTGGTCTGCAGGTTGACCCCGGTGATCTTGCCCGCGAGCGCGTTCTCGATCGTGGGCGTCGGCACCTTGTTCAGTTCATCGGATGTCACGAGCGCGATCGACGTGGTCGCGCTGCGCCGCTCGATGGTCGTCGCCTGACCCGACACCACCACCTCGTCGAGCTTGAAGACGTCCTGGGCGAGCGAGAAGTTCGCCGTCTCCTGGCCAGCCGGCACCGTCTGCTCCACCCGCGAGAAGCCGATCGCCCGCGCCTGGAGGCGCACCACGCCAGTCGGTACGGAGATCGTATACCGACCGTCGTCGCCGGTCCGCGCGGACACCCGCAGCGTTCCGATGGTTGAGACTTCGACGTCAGGGACTGGAAGTGACGTCCCGGCTCGCGTCACGGTACCGGTGATGCGGCGGTCCTGCGCGAAGAGCAGCGCGGGCGCGAGCAAGAGCAACGCGGCCGCAGTTGTTCGCAGTTTGACATGCAATTGCATGTGGGATCCTCGATGTGAGAAAGGGTTCGATGGACGGCCACCGGGGCGTGATTGTGCGCCTGTCATCGGAGGTCGTGAACGGCGTGATCGGCGCCCACGCGTGGGCTCTTTGGTCGGTCGATAGGCCTCCTGGATTCGGGGACAATCGTCGATACTGTTCGTCGCAATGTTTTACAAGAGCACTGATGGCGCAAGTAGTTGTCAGTCTTACGATTACATCGGTCGTAGACGTGGGACGAGGCGTCGAAAAGTGGGTGCATTTCACCCCGCGAAGTCACGTGATGTGACCAGCCGTCACGGATGAAGCCTTGCCGTCACGCGCCGGGCACCCGAGGTTGGGCGGTCCCCCGCCCCGAGGCCGACCCATGCGTCGCCTGTTCTCCGTGTTATCGCTCGTTGCCTTCGTCGTCCCGGCGAACCACGCATTGGCCCAGGGCGGCATTCGCCTGGCTCCGTTCACTGCCTCGGATGCGCTCGACGTGGCGACGTGGAGTGTCGCCGACCTGGCCGCGGACGGTCGCTGGCTCGCCGCGACGGCCACGACTCGCCGGGCGTCATTGGGCGTCGACTTCCGTCGCGATGGCGATCCGTCGTACATCCGGCCGGCGAGCGTGCGCCTCTACGCGATCGACACGAGGAGCGGAGACACCACCGCCGTACTCCCCGCGGCGGGCAACGTGCGCAGCGTCGCGTGGTCGCCAGACGGCAACACGCTCGCCATGCTGGTCCTGCAGGGTGAGCACTTCGCGCCCCACACGTGGTCGCGGACCAGCCGGAAGCTCACGCGACTCGCCGTGCCTGCGGGCTCGTACGTCGCGGAGAACTCCGAGCTGCAATGGTCGGGGGACGGCACGCGCGTCTTTCTCGCGCTCCGCAGCGACAAGTGGCTGACGCGCGCGGGGGCGGAGTTCGATCGCATGACGCGCGGCCCGATCTTCGTCCAGGACGCGAAGGATCCGTTCATGGCGTGGGACAACCTGCGACGGCTGGGCAACATTCGCTCCATTGCGTCCATCGACGTCGCCACGGGAAAAGCCACGACACTCGTCCCCGAGGGCATGATCGGGACGTGGCGCGTGAGCGAAGACGACTCCGTGGTGTCGTGGAGCGACGACATCACGAAGAAGACCGACTACGACGTGATCTTCGGCTCCGAGCAGAAGCTGCTGGCGCGTCGGCTTACCGGTGGCGACGTGATGACGGTGTTCCCCACGCTCAAGGGCATCGCGCTCACGTGGCACGACGATGGCCGCCGCTACGCCTATTCACGCGAGGGACGCGTGTATGTGGGCCAGGTGGGTGGTGCGGCCCCCCGGCAAATCGCCGGTCCGGATAGCGCAGCGCGCCCGAACGACGCCGACACGACGGCAGCCGCGCGCACCGCGCGCGCGAAC
>JACMLI010000520.1 GCA_014379705.1 Gemmatimonadaceae bacterium | reverse complement strand
GTCAGCGTCGCCTATCTCGTCCACCTCGTCCACCTCGTCCACCTCGTCTATCTCGTCTATCTCGTCTATCTCGTCTATCTCGTCCATCTCGTCTATCTCGTCTATCTCGTCCATCTCGTCCATCTCGTCCATCTCGTCCATCCGTCCGTCCGCCCACCCGTCCATCCCGTCCATCCCGTCTACAAGAGCCCCAGCTTCCCCCCCACCTTCCTGAACGCCCGCACGGCGAAATCGATGTCGTCGCGCGTGTGCGAGGCGGAGAGCTGGCAGCGTACCCGCGCCGTGCCCTGGGGCACCACGGGAAAGCCAAAGCCCGTCACGAACACGCCTTCGTCGAGCATCATGTCGCTCATCTGGATCGCGGCCGCCGTCTCGCCGATGATGATCGGCACGATCGGCGTCGAGCCGTCGAGCGGCTTGAACCCTGCCTCCGTGATCTGCTCGCGGAAGTAGGTCGCGTTGTCGCGCAGGGTCTGGACGCGCTCGGGATGGGCCTCGATGAACTGGACCGCGGCGAGCGCGCTGGCGGCTACCGTAGGCGGGAGCGCGTTGGAGAAGAGTTGCGGGCGCGAACGCTGCGTGAGGACGTCGCAGAGCGCCTCGCTGCCGGCCACGAACCCGCCCGCGGCCCCGCCGACAGCCTTGCCTAACGTCGACGTGATGATGTCCACCTCTCCCAGCACCCCGCAATGCTCGGCGGTCCCGCGCCCGGTCGCCCCGAGGACACCCGTGGCGTGCGAATCGTCCATGACGACAATGGCGTCGTGGTCGCGGGCGACCTGCAGGAGCTCAGGCAGCTTCGCGATGCTCCCCTCCATGGAGAACACGCCATCGGTCCAGATCACGCGTCGGCGCGCCCCCTTGTTGGCCTCGAGCTTCGCCACGAGGTCGTCGAGGTTGGAGTGCTTGTAGACCCCCGTCGTGCACTTGGTGATCGCCTTGGCCAGGCGGATCGAGTCGATGATCGAGGCGTGGTTGAGCTCATCGGAGATGACGAAGTCCCCCTCCTCCACGATCGTCGCCGTGAGCCCCTCGTTGGCGTTCCACGCCGAGACGTAGGACATCGATGCCGCCGTCCCGACGAACCGCGCCAGCGCCGCCTCGAGCGCCCGATGGATGGTGAAGGTGCCGCAAATGAAGCGGACGCTCCCGGTGCCGGCCCCGAACTTCTCGAGCCCCTCGATGCCCGCCCGCACCACGCTCGGCTCGTCGCACAGTCCGAGGTAGTTGTTCGACGACAGGATCAGCACCTCGCCACGCCCCTCCATCTGCACACGCGCGGACTGCGGTGACGCGAGGTAGTTGAGGCGCTTGTAGACCTTGTCGGCCTTGAGCTGGTCGATGCGGGCGCGGAGGGAGGCGTCGAAGATGGAGTTAGGAATGGGGGGGGTGGGGTGGTCGGGTGGTCGGGTTGTCGGGTGGATACACGACAACCCAGCGCCAGCCGCGGTACAAGTAACCAACTCGAGCAACAAGTATCAGCAATCAGAAACCAGCGAACTCACGGCCACATGACCATCCGACCACCCCACTACCCGACCTCAAAGACGACCTTCCCCGCATCCCCACTCTTGATGACATGCATCGCGTCATTGAATCCTTCGAGGGGAAAGCGGTGCGTGATCACGGGGGCGGGGTCGAACTTGCCGGAGCGGAGGAACTGGGTCATCTGGATCCAGGTGTCGTACATCCGGCGGCCCACCACGCCGTAGATCGTGATGCCGTTGAAGATGATCTCGGTGGCGACGTTGATCTCGAAGGGCTTGGACGGGATGCCGAGCATCTGTACGCGGCCGCCGTCGCGGACTTCGGCGAAGGCCTGGTGGATCGCCGCGGGGACGCCGCTCATCTCGAGGACGACGTCCACGCCAAGGCCATCGGTGATGCGATCGACCACGGCCGAGAGTTCGCCGGGCGTGACCGCGTCGTGCGCGCCCATCTGCGTCGCGAGGGCGAGCCGTTTGGGGTTCACGTCGCTCGCGATGACGCGTGAGGCGCCCGCGGCGACGCAGATGCCCACCGCGAAGATGCCGATCGGGCCGCACCCCGTGACAAGCACCGTTGCCCCGGGGATCTCGGTGCCATGGAGCGCCGTGTGAAACGCGTTCCCCATCGGATCGTGGATGCCGCCGATCTCGAAAGGAATGTTCTCATCCAGGTGCCACACGTTGGTCGCCGGCATCGCGATGTACTCCGCGAAGCATCCGTTGCGGTCGACACCGATGATCCGGGTGTTCGGGCAGACGTGCGCGTTGCCGGTGCGACAGAGGTGGCAGCGACCGCAGACGATGTGGCCTTCCGCCGTCACGCGGTCCCCGACCTTCACGTCGGTGACGAGCTTGCCGACCTCCGCGACCTCACCAGCGAACTCGTGACCGACGGTGAAGGGCGGCTTGCAGCGCCCCGCGGCCCAGTCATCCCATTCAAAGATGTGCACGTCGGTCCCGCACACCCCGGCAGCCCGCACGCGGATGAGGACCTCGTTGTCGAGGATCGCGGGAACGGGGACGTCGCGAAGGACGAAGCCAGGGGCGGCGGTTTCCTTGACGAGGGCTTTCAAGGTCGGGTGGTCGAGTGGTCGGGTAGTCGGGTGGTCGATGTCGCTGAACGACATGCGGCGGCCGGCGCGAAAGCTGCGCGATCGCAACGTTGCTGGGTAGCGCTCTGATTACCCGACACCACCCGACCACCCGACCATCCCACCACCCGACTCACGTGATTCCCGCAATCTGCCCGCCATCCACCTGAATGGCCGTGCCGGTCACGAAGCTCGCGCGGTCACTGGCGAGGAAGGTGACCACGGCGGCGAATTCGCGCGCGTCGCCGGAGCGGCCGAGGGGGATGCCGCCGGCGCGCGCGGCGAGGATCTGATCGATCGGCTTCCCCTCACGCGCGGATCGCATCTTTGCCAGTTCGAGGGCGCGATCGGTATCGAAGTGCCCCGGGAGCACGGTGTTCACCAGCACGCCGTCCTTTGCGACTTCGGCTGCGAGGGTCTTGGCGAAGCCGAGGAGTCCGGCGCGCGCCGTGTTGGAGAGGATCAGCCCCGGGACTGGCTGCTTTGCCGCCATCGACGAGAGGAAGATCACGCGTCCCCACTTCCGGTCGCGCATCTCGGGGACGACGGCGTGGGCGAGGCGGATGGAGCTGAGGAGGTTCAGGTTGATCGCGGCGAGGTACTGTTCGTCGGTGGTGGAGTCGAACGTCGTGGAGGGCGGTCCCCCGGCGTTGGCGATGAGGATGTCGATCGGCCCGAGGGAATGCTCGACAAACTGCACCACCTTGTCGATTTCATCCTTGTGGGTGAGGTCCGCCGCGACGGGGAGCACGCGATGTCCGGTGGCCGCGGCGATCGTCGCGGCTTCGCGCTGGAGGAGGTCCTCTCGTCGCGCGACCATCGCCACGTGCGCCCCTTCCTGGCTCAATTCCCGGGCAATCGCGAGCCCGAGACCCGAGGACGCGCCGGTGACAAGGGCGATTTTGTTCGTTAGGCCGAGGTCCATGGCACTGGGAGAAGGAGGGTGGAAGGAGGGGATCCTGAAATTCGTCATCGCCCTTCGCGGACGCCAGCATCATTGACGTGCGGTGACGTTCGTTCCTATATTCGTCCAACGCGCTGAGCGTACCCGAGGACCTGATTGCGCACCAAGCTGTCGCACGTTCCTCCTCACGACACACTGCCTGCCACCTCGCGGGCCATCGCCGCGCTGTCTCCTGCGCTGCCGATCGATCGAGGTTCCGTGACTCCCTCGCGGGTTGCGACGTCCCTGCATCGATGCGCCTTTCAAAGAAATCTTGCGTCATCAACTTTACGTACTCGTGTGCGTCGTTATAGATTGTAAGCGGTCAGGAGTGCGGCTTTGGTCGTCAGGCACCGCAGGCTGGTGCATCGAGGTTCACGGCACACGCTCTGGCTGTACGCGTTGGTAGTCTCCGCAGATGTGCGCTGCTGTCCGGGCGCGACGAGACAGTCGGGCAAGGAATTGTCCGATTGGGGCCGACCACTCCACCGGGGGAATGGACCGGCAAAACCACAGACCAGGAGATTTTCTCATGGCTGCGAAAAAGAAGGCTGCGAAGAAGGCCACCAAGAAGAAGGCCGCGAAGAAGAAGCGCTAAAGCGCACGTGGTCCCAACTAACAAAAAAGCCGACGCGAAAGCGCCGGCTTTTTTGTTTCCACTGCGGACGACGTGTCAGGCGGCTCGCGCCTCCGTCGGCTCTGGCGTCGCCACGGGCTCCTCGAACTGGCCCCAGACGTACGCCGACAACCGAGGCGTCGCTTCTGCGCGCGTTCCGCGCGAGATCACGATGCCCACGGGTTCCTCGTCGATGTCCTTCTCCTCGTTCGCTTGCATGGTGCTCCTCTCTCCTCGTACCGGGAGGTACCCGGTATCAGGCATGACTTCGGTATGGACTACCGTCGCGCTCGGCACGACGGAACGGTCGGATGCAGGTCCGGCCGCCCTCGGCGATAACGGTTCGCCGACTGCGGCCGGAACAGGGAGACTGGTGTCTCCTGCCGTTGGATAAGGCACATCCTGTGCCGCCCCACTACGACACCGAAGCGAGACGGCTCCCTACGGAAGGCGGCGCGTCAGGAGGAGCCCGCGCTCTTCTCGTCGCGAAGTGACACGCGGTTCGGGGGACACCTGTGTCGCACTGACACCTGCGGCTACCTAGGCTGCGACGCCCTTCCTGGCGAGGAACGACGTCCCCTGCTCGACGATCGCGACGTCCCAGCCGGTGTAGCGCTGGCGGAGCTCGTCCATGTCCATCGCGGCGTGCCCTGCGGCGAGGGTGCGCACGAGGTGCACGCCGCCGTCGAGGGTTGCGCTCTTGAGGATCTCGATCACCCGGATCCGCTCTTCAATGGAAAGGCGCTCGAACGCCGAGGGCGACGAGACCACGGCGTGGAGGGGCGACTCCGGGAACCAGTTGCCGAGGGTCGAGACCTGTCCATGCACGCGCCCCGAGAGCCCGACCTGGCTCGCGGTGAGTATGACGCGATCGACGATGTCCTGGTCTTCCTCGACCGTCGTGACCTGGCAGCCGTTGGCGGCGAGGTAGAGCGTGGTCCCTTCCTCCTGCGTGCCAAGGAGGAGGACGTGGGCCTCGGTGTCGACGGTGATCGCCTGGACGAGCGGGGCGTCGGCGGCCATGCCCCAGTGCTCGGGCCGGCGGTACTGCTCGATGAGCTTCACGCGACGACGGCGCCAGGCGGCGTACGAGGGCACGCGCAGCCGCTTGCGGATGATGCGATCGACCTCGGTGCAGAGGAGCAGCTCGCCGAACGCGACCTGCTCGCTGCCGCGGATGTTCGCGACGGCCTCGTCGCCGATGCGCAGGATCGCCGAGCGCGGGATCGAGTCCTTATAGTTCTCGATCTCGGCTTCCACGTAGCAGTCGTACTCGTACCTCAGCGATCGCGGCTGCCCGGCCATGCGCCCCAACGGTTAGGCTGTGGACAAACATAGGTGCGCTCGTCAGGCGCGCAAGTCTCAGGGGCACGGAATCTTTAGGAGAATCACCATGGAACCACTCGTCAGGCAGCGTGAGGCACGCGCATGATCGTCCCCCTGCACGCCGGCGTGGCGCTCGGTGACCTGCAGCACCTGGGTCGCCCCGAGGCGATCGCCGTGGCCCTCATCGACACCGGCGACGGCCTCGGCCTCGTCGATCCCGGGCCGTCGTCGTGTCGTGAGGCACTCGAGGGGCTCGTCGCCGATTTCGGCGCGCGGCTCGATGACGTGCGACACGTGTTCCTGACGCACATTCACCTGGACCACGCGGGCATCGCTGGTTCGCTCGCGCAGGCCACGCCGCGCGCGCGCGTGTACGTGCACGAACGCGGGGCGCCGCACCTCGTGGACCCCACGCGGCTCCTCGACAGCGCGCGGCGCATCTATGGCGCCGAGATGGATCGCCTCTGGGGGGAATTCCTCCCGGTCCCGGTCGACCAGCTCGTCGTGCTGCAGGGCGGGGAACGCCTGAGCGTCGGGACCCGACGCTGGCGCGTGGCCGCGACCCCGGGCCACGCCGTGCACCACGTCGCGTACCTCGACGAACACGTCGGCGTCGTCTTTACCGGCGACGTCACGGGCGAGGCGACGCAGCACGGCACGCCCGCGCTCCCCGTGACGCCGCCCCCCGACATCGACCTCGAGGCGTGGCGCCCCTCGCTCGATCGCATCCTCGAGTGGCGGCCCGAGTCCCTCTTCCTCACGCACTTCGGCGAGGTGCGCGATCCGCACAGGCATATCGAGGAGATGTGGAAGCGGCTCCTCGAATGGAGCGACACCGTGCGTGCGTCGCTCGAGCACCCCGGGAGCGACGACGCACGGGCCGATCGCTTCCTCGAGGAACAAGTCGATGCGCTTGCGTCCGGACTCGAGCCGGAGCAGGTGAAGTGGATCGAGCAGGACGCCATCCGTTCCTCGTGGTTTGGGCTGGCGCGCTACTGGCGCAAGAAACTGGCACCGCCCGTCGTGCCCGTCGCGGCGCCCGTTCCCCCTGCCTGACGATGCCCGAGCTTCCGGAGGTCGAGTACGCCGCGAACGTCGCGCGGCAGGTCACCGTGGGCCGGACGATCGAGCGCGTGAGCGTGCATCACCCCGCGCAGCGGCGCTCGCTCCCGGCCGCGGCGGCGCGTCGAATGGCTGGTGACCAGGTCGTGCAGGTCGAGCGACGCGGCAAGTACCAGGTGTTCCACCTCTCGAGTGGTCGCGCCCTCGCCGTGCACTTCCGGATGAATGGGGACTGGGAGCGCATGGAGGCCGGCGCGCCGCTGCCGCGACACGCGCGCGTCATCATTCACCTGTCGGGAGGCGTTGCCCTCGCCCTGACGGATTCGCGCGCCCTCGCCACGGTCACGCTGCACAGCGCCGGCACCTCTCCGTTTCCCGACCTCGGTCCCGAGGCAAACACCGACGCGTTCAACGCCCCATGGCTCGCCGGTTGGTTCAGGAAGCGGCGCGGGCCGGTGAAGCCCTCCCTCCTCGACCAGCGCGCCGTCGCCGGCATCGGCAACATTTACGCGAGCGAAGCCCTCTGGTACGCCCGCATCGATCCCCGCACGCCGGTGAACCGCCTGGACGCCCACGCGCTCGAGCGCCTCGTACGCGCCGTGAAGCGCGTGATGGAGAAAGCGCTGTCGCGCCCCGAGCGGTACTACAACGCCGACGGCTCGAGCAGCGCGGCACGATTCAACGTCTACGACCGGGA
Organism: Gemmatimonadaceae bacterium; assembly: GCA_014379705.1. GTDB lineage: Bacteria > Gemmatimonadota > Gemmatimonadetes > Gemmatimonadales > Gemmatimonadaceae > RBC101. The sequence goes on along the minus strand of JACMLI010000520.1, from coordinate 2,788 downwards.
AGGCAAGCCATGCCGGCGATGCGGCACGGAGATCTCGAGGATCGTGCAGGCTGGGAGGTCGACATATTACTGCGGCGTTTGCGTCGCCGTCGCAGCTGCGAAGAAAGCCCCGGCAGGCAGCAAGCCGGGGGCAGGTGCCCAGCGTCGTTCAGGCAGGGCAGCGACGGGATTCGGGATTCGGGATTCGTGATTCGGCGGGACTCGTTGGGCGTCCGGCCCGATTCACGCCGAATCACGAATCACCAATCACGAATCACTTCACGAAGACCGGCTGCCCCCACGCCCGCTTCCCATTCGACTCGTACACCACCGCGCGCACGTACCCTTCGCTGCCCGTCACCGGGTAGTCCGCTACAGGTCCGGGTACCTCCTTGAGCACCTTGCCGTCCTTGCCGATGAACCGGATGCGGTACTTGCTCGACTGCTCCGTCTTCACCGACACCGACATGCGACCGTTCGCAAAGGAAATATCGGTGAGTTCGACGCCGGTCGATGCGTAGAAGTCGCCGCGCTCGAGCGCGTCGATGATCTCGCGGGCGCCGAGTCGGGTGGCGCGGACGTAGATCCATCCCTTCCCGGGGCTGGATGCGGTCGCGTCCCAGGGCCGCTTGAAGTGGTGCGCGTCGTCCGTCGCGAGGCCGTAGAGCAACTTGCCTGACGAGAGGATGTCGTCCCACATCTCCTCGAGGCCCGGCCGGTCGCCCCCCCCCGCATTGTTCACCAGCGGGTGCCCGTTGAAGATCTCGAACAGCTTGTCGTTCTGGACGCGCTTGATGTCCGCCGCGGTCACCGACCAGCCGAAGTTCGGGTGGTTCAGGTGCGGCAGGCCGGAGGCGGCGCGGATCGCGTTCACGTCGCGCTGGATCACGTCACTGACGCTGGTGCCGCCTTGTGGCGTAACGAGGCGCGCGACGGCGAGGCCATTGATGTGGATGGGCGACCCGTTGTAGCGGTCGGTGACCTCTTCCCCGGGAATGATAAGGAACTGCTCGTCCGCCCCCATCAGCGCGTTGAGCCCGTCGACCGACGTCAGGAAGTTGTGGTCGGTAAGGAAAAGGAAGTGATACCCGTGCTCGCGATACCAGCGTGCCACTTCGTCAGGCGCCGTGTCACCGTCGCTGTTGAGCGTGTGGGTGTGGGTGTTGCCCTTGTACCAGCGCGGCGCCTGGGCGCCCACGTCGGTCATCGGGAACAGCAGGGCGACGGCGACTACGAAGAGGAGGCGCATATGGTGAATAGTGAATGGCAATGGGCAATGGGCGATTGGCGATGGCGACTTGCCTGGCTCGGAGTGGAATCACGGGAAGCACGAGCGGCACGAGAAGCACGGGAGACACGAGAGGGGTCCGCAATCGCGGTCTTCTCGTGCCTCTCGTGCCCTCCCGTACTGCTTGTGATTCCCGTGATTCCACTTGGCGTGCCCGTCAGCATTCGACCGCGAAGACTCGTCCACCCGTCCACCCGTCCTACAACGCCTCCAGAATCGCCCCCTTCAAGTACCCCGTCTCCGGGATCGACAGGATCTCAGGATGGTCAAGAGGCTGTCCCAACAACTCCCGGAGCGCCAGTCGCTGGCCACTGTCGGAGGCGGCGCTTTCGAGCATTTCCAGGAAGCGGGGCTTGGTCAGGTGGTAGCTGCAACTCGCCGTGAACATGAGTCCGCCGGGCGACAGCAGGCGCATGGCGCGGAGGTTGATCTCATGGTAGCCCCGGAGCGCGTTACCTAACGACGCGCGGTTCTTGGCGAAGGCCGGTGGATCGACCACGATCGTCTCGAAGCGCTCCTTCGCCCGCTCGGCGTCGCGCAGCCAGTCGAAGGCGTTGGCCTCCACGAATTCGATGTTCGACAGCCCGTTCCGCTGCGCATTCGCCCCGGCGCGGACGAGTGCCTCGGCCGACGAGTCGATCGCGATCACCGAGTCCGCCTGGCGGGCGAGGTGCATGGCGAAGGAGCCGTGGTAGCTGAAGCAGTCCAGGGCCCGGCCGCGGGCCACGGCGCCGATGCGCACCCGGTTCTCCCGCTGGTCGAGGAAGGCGCCCGTCTTTTGCCCCGTCCAGGGAGCCGCGAGGTAGCGCACGCCGTGCTCGTTGACCTCCACCTCCTGCGGCACCGTGCCGTACAACAGCTCCGTCAGCCGGGGCAGCCCTTCCTTTTCGCGGATCCCGGGGTCGTTGCGCGCCAGGATGCCCTCGGCGCCGGTGATCGAAACCAGGGCCTCGCAGATCTCCGAGCGATACGCCTCGATCCCCGCACTCAGGAGTTGGACCACGAGCCAGCGGTCGTAGCGATCACAAACCAGGGAGGGAAGTCCGTCACCCTCGCCATGCACCAGGCGAAATGCGGACGCGGAGCCCTCGAGTGGGCGCCGACGCGCTATGGTCCGGGCGAGCCGGGCGCGCCACCACGCCGCGTCGATTGTCGCCGATGCGTCGCGCTCGATCAGGCGCAGCGAGATTTCCGACTTCGGGCTCCAGAGCGCCAGGCCGAGGGGCATGCGGGCGCGATCGTACACGCGCACCACACCGGCTTCGGCGTCGGGAAAGCGAACCACGTCGCTGCGGAAGATCCAGGGGTGACCCCCCGTCCATCGCTGGGCGCCCCTGGGGGAAACGACCGCTTCGGGAATCGATGTCATCACGCAGCCAAGCTATCGCCGCGCGGGAGAAACGTCGGCGCGCGGCTCAGCGCGCCGGACCTCCGGCCGCCGCTTCCCGCGCCGCCTGCTTTACGGCGCGGATGGCGGCCGCGTGCTCGCGGAAGGTGCGCCGGAACTCGTGGTGCCCATCG
>JACMLI010000068.1 GCA_014379705.1 Gemmatimonadaceae bacterium | reverse complement strand
TCCTTCAGCCCCATGGCCCGCGCAATCGTTGTTGATGTTTCGGCAACTCTCTTGGAATGCCCAGAAGTATATGGGTCCCTCGCCTCGATTGCAGCAACCATCAGGTCTAGCAACTCCTCCGTCACGTTCGTCAGGTCGATCGTGGTCTTCGTAAGCTGGCGAAGTGCAAGAATTGGAAGAGCCATGCCTAACGCGCCAGCCCAACCGAGGTTAACCGAGAGCCAAGCCAGGTACGTAACGAAGACGACCTGAAGGGCGATTGAGAGTCCCGCCCGACGCAAAGACTGCCGAACCATGTGCTTGAACTCCGCGCCACTCACTACGCTTATCACGACCGCCATGCATACGGTATTGATAAGCGTCTGGGTCAAGACAGATCCTGATGCCGGCAAGATTAGCGAGCGGATCGCATCGACGAAGCTGCTTCCCTTCAATGAGAAGCTTGAATCCGTCAATGCCCGCTGTGCCAGGAGGCCGCCGCTCATTGCAAGCGACAATTGGGCGACGTTAAAGATGGCCTTCACCGTGGACCGACGATGCCAGACTTGAACGACGATCTGACCCCCAGCTACAGAAGCGATGATCCGCCAGTCAGGGGCGCATAAGAGGGCAGCGGCATACGGAATGATGTTGGCTGCGCCAACCGATGACTTGCCCTTTTCCCGATAGGCAAGCACTTCCGCAAGCAGGCCCAACCCAACTAACACCGATCCCAGTGCGGACCACCCCACGTCTGGTGTGGACGTAGCAACGGCGGTCCAAAAAGCGATCAGAGCCAGCGTACACACTCCCGCGACGACGGGAATTGCCTGCTTGTTCTCGCTTGGACGATTCTCGCTGTGAAGAATGCGCTCCCGCACACGGCTCCAAGGACGTGCCTTGAGTCGCTGTGCGCGTTCGACAGGGAGTGCTTCGGAATTCACAATGCGCGAGGAAGTAGTGGCTACGCGCGAGCCAAGACGAGAACTGAGGGACCCCCCGATCCCACTAGTGCCACTGAACCAAGCCAGCGGCAACAGCCAACAACCACTGAATGATATCCATCTGCGTAACCTCCCTTCGAGTGTCACAGCTACGAAGTGCAGCTGCGGCTTTCGGGTCGGCTCCGCTCACGTACTTTTTGTTTCCCGCTCGACGCTCACGTACAGGTCCTGCAGTCTTTCGGTGCTACGTCCAACACGTCCTTCGTCGTACCGGGATCGGGGGCCCTTCAGTTGTCTCGCCAGGTCTGTAGTGCGTTCGCCTCGAGGGTTTCGAGTTCAAGTATCGTCAGGACTGCGCTATTGCGTTAGCGACGGCTAAGCCAGCGGTTCGTTGCATCCAGCACCGCCAGCACGCTCGCGGTCTCCGGACTCTCCTTCAGCTCGCAACTCCCCGTCAACAGCACGCTCGCGCGTACATGCTGCACCGTCACTCCAACGAAGACGAACTCACGGTCAAACGCCTCGATCACCCGTGCTCCTTCGAGCTCCAACGGCTTGAGCGACACATCGCCCACCGCCAGCGCCCGCATGGCCGCTTTCGCCGCCAGTTCCACTCGTGACCGGTCGTTCTCCATGCCCTCGGCTTCGCCCATGAAGGACTTGCCGCCTTTGGTCAGGGTAACGCGGCACGTCAGGCCCTTGGTCCGCGACCGGCTCACTTCCACATCCTCGAAATAGAACGCCCGCCGACCCCCCACGTCCCCCATCGGGGCTACCGGGGCCTGCATCGACAGGGCAGGCGTGGATGGCGTGGATGGCACCGCCTGGGGGCCCTTCAGCGCCTCCGCAGGGGCCGTCGCCACCGCCACCGCCTCCTCCTTCGCCTTCCGGGGCTCGATGCTCGTCGCGACTGAAATCTTTCGGTGGTCCACCCGCATCCCCAGGTGCGCGATCAGCGCGCTCTCAATGTTCCGGACTGTCTGCTTGGGCGTCAGGTCCGCCGTCGTCAGCACATGGATCTCGTCGACCGCCCCGTTGTCGCCCGCGATGATCCGGGCCGCAATCACGCCCGGCAAGGTGGCGAGCAATTCCTCCGCACGCTTGATGGGAAGGACGCTGCCGGCGATCAGGGATGAGGGCTGCAGTTGCGCCATGCGGAATCCACCAACCGGAATGGGGGGCCTACGGTCCTGCCGGCCGTTTCGATGCTCACACTCCCATCGTGCCCCGCATCCCGCATCGTGTCGGCGGGTGAGTATGCGTTACCCGTTCGCGTTTATCAAGCGACAGTTCCTGCCGCGCACTTCCCATCCACTGTCACGTTCCTGCCTCACGAGTATCACTCGTCAGGCTCATCGGCCAGATCGTCCTCACCGCCGACCACGCCCACCAGCTCGTACTCGCGGATCTTCCGGTACAGCGTCCGCTCCCCGATGGCGAGCAGCTCCGCTGCCTTACGACGATTCCCCCGCGTCTCCCGCAGTGCGTTCTCGATCGCCGCACGCTCGATCTGCGCCATCGTCATCCCTGGACGGATCGTCGTCGCGTTGTCCACGACCTGGTCCCGCGGCTCGATCCCGCCCACGGGGGGACCAACGATCGGCAGCCGATGAGGACCGCCCAATGTGGAAATCTCGCCGATCCATTGGCCGGCTCCAATGCGCTCGCTCGCCTGACCCACCTCGTCCATCCGACGACGCAGCTCCTCCACCTGAAGCTTCAACTCCACCAGGCTGCGCAGGATGAACTCCAGCTCCCGACCGTCCGACCCCGAGTGACCGCGCACCACGGGACCGATGTGCACCGGCAACAGCCGCGCCCCACCGTCGCGAATCTGCGGCGGGATGTCCGCCGCACCGACCTCGCGCCCGTGCGCCAGCACCACCATGCTCTCGATCAGGTTGCGCAACTCGCGCACGTTCCCCGGCCACGCATACGCCGTGAGCACCTGCATCGCCTCGCCCGAGATGCCGCGGAAGGGTCGGTCATGTTGACGTGAGAGCTCGCTAACAAATTGCCTGATGAGTACCGGGATGTCCTCCTTTCGCTCACGCAGCGGCGGCAGGTAGATCCGCAGCACGTTGAGCCGGTAGAACAGGTCGGCCCGGAACTGCCCGTGCTCCACCGCCTCCCGCAGCGGCGCGTTGGTCGCGGCGACGACACGGACATCGACCGGGATCACCGTCGTGCCGCCCACCCGCGTGATCTCCCGCTGCTCGAGCACGCGAAGCAGCTTGACCTGCGTCGAGGGTGGCACCTCCCCGATCTCGTCGAGGAAAATCGTGCCGCCATGGGCCAGCTCGAATCGCCCAAGGCGACGCTCGGCAGCTCCAGTAAACGCACCCTTCTCGTGACCGAACAGCTCGCTCTCGAGCAGCGTGTCAGCGAGCGCGCCCACATTCACCGCAATGAAGGGCTTGTTGCGCCGAGGACTCAGCTGGTGGATCGCCCGTGCCACCAACTCCTTCCCGGTGCCGCTCTCCCCCTCGATCAGCACCGTGCTCGTGACGGGTGCGATCTGCTCCACCTGCACGAGCACTTCCCGGATCGCCTCCGAATTGCCGCTGAGCCCGGTCGTGCTCGACAGCCGGCGCCGCTCGAGGATGCGATGGATCCCCCGCGCGACTTCCTCGATCACGACTGGCTTGGGGTACACCTCGCTGAACCCCAGCGCCCGCAGGCGCGCATCGATCGTCGCATCGGAGACGTCGGTGAAGCCCACCGCCGTCACGCCGTCCCACAGGAGGTCGCGCACCAGCGCCACGTTGTGCGGATCGAGCAGGCCCCCCGAAAGCACAACGACATCCGGGCGCTCGCGCCGAATCGCCGAGCGAATGTCGTCGAGGGGCGATACCACGGCCGTCTCGATCCCCAACTGCTCGAGCGCCGCGTTGACGCGAACCGACGGCTCGACATCGTTCAGGGTGATCAGGACCTTCATGCGACGGGGCCCGAGTGATCGGTGGGCGCGCCCCGCACGATGTCGACGGCGTGCCGCAGGACGGGCCCAAGCGCGTCGAGGGCATCGCGGACACCCCCAGGAGAGCCGGGAAGGTTCACGATGAGGGTGCGCGCCCGCGATCCCGCCATGGCCCGAGAGAGCGCGGCCCTGGGGAAGCGCTCGATCTCAACGAGGCGCATGCGCTCGACGAGGCCGGGGGCCTCGCGCTCCAGCACGACCCGCGTGGCTTCGGGTGTGTTGTCCCGCGGCGAGAGGCCCGTCCCCCCGGTCGTGAGCACGAGGTCTGCCTCGTCGCCGTCGCACCACCCGAGGAGGACGCGGACGACGTCCACGGTCTCGTCAGGCACCACGGCGCGGGCGGCGAGGTGCCGCCCGTCGATGGACGCCCAGGCGGCGATGGCATCCCCCGATGCGTCGGCGCGCGTCCCCGCCGCGCAGGCGTCGGACACGGTGAGCACGGCCACGCGCATCGGCCTAAAGGTGCGAACCCTGCTTGTAGAACGGCATCTTCACCACCGTGGCCGCCACGCGCTTCCCGCGGATCTCCACCTCGAATGCGTTGCCCTCGGCGCTCCGGGCGGTCGGGACATAACACGTCCCGATCGGGATACCTAACGACGGGCTCATCGTGCCACTGCACACCACCCCGCACGCGTTCCCGTCGACGAACACGGGATAGCCGTGACGCGGGATCGCCCGGTCGGCAAAGGTGAAGCCGACGAGCTTCCGCGTGACGCCGGCTTCCTTCTGGCGCACGAGCGCGTCGCGGCCGACGAAGTCACCCTTGGGCAGCTTCACGATCCAGCCGAGTCCCGCCTCGAGGGGCGTGACCGTATCGTCGATGTCGTTGCCGTAGAGGGCCATGCCCATCTCGAGGCGCAGCGAGTCGCGGCAGCCGAGTCCCGTGGGCGTGACCTGGCCGGTGCCGAGGAGGGCGTTCCAGACGGCCGCGCCGTGCGCGGGATCGAAGTAGAGCTCGAAGCCGTCTTCGCCGGTGTAGCCGGTGCGCGAGACGTACACGCCTTCCACGCCTGCCACGCCTCCACGCCCGAAGTGGTAGTACTTGATGGTCGAGAGGTCGACGTCGGTCAGGGGCTGCAGGATCTCGGCGGCCTTCGGCCCCTGGAGGGCGAGAAGGGCGATGTCGTCGCTGATGTCCTCGAGGGTGCAGTCGAACGCGCCCAGTTCGCGGGAGATGTGCGCGAAATCCTTGTCCTTGTTGCTTGCGTTCACGACCATCACGAGCCTGTCCTCCTCGCGATAGACGAGGCAATCGTCCTCGAAGGTGCCGCGGTCGTTGAGGATGCCCGAGTATTGCACCTGGCCCCTCGCGAGCGCCGCGACGTTGTTGGTCGTGACGCGATTGACGAAGTCGACGGCGCCCGGCCCCTTGATGATGAACTCACCCATGTGCGAGACGTCGAAGAGGCCGCAGCCCTCCCGCACCGCCTTGTGTTCGACCGTGATGCCCGAGGGATACTGGACGGGCATCTCGTAGCCCGCGAAGGGCACCATCTTGGCGCCGGCGGCAACGTGAAGGTCGTGGAACGGGGTGCGCTTGAGGGGGGCGGCGTCGTCTGCGGACACGATATGGGCCTCTGAGGTTGTGGACCGGGCATGGGAATCTGCCATGCTGGCAGGGGCGGCGAAAGCGCCTGTCAAACACGGACACGTGGGCGACTGGGGCCGGAGCCCGATGAGGCGGACGAGCGACCCAACGACGAAGGGGCAGCGACGACTCGCTGCCCCCGGTGCGGTATGCGACGCGCGATCAGCCCAGCGCAGCGAGGACCTGCTGCGCGTGCCCGGCGGGCTTCACCTTCTCGAAGACATGGCTGATGCGACCCTCACGGTCGATCACGAAGGTCGAGCGC
>JACMLI010000067.1 GCA_014379705.1 Gemmatimonadaceae bacterium | reverse complement strand
TGCGCCACCTCGTGCGCCGTCACGTAGTAGGGCGCGTCGACGTCGTCGACACTCGTGCCGGCGCGCAGGATGAAGCCGACGCTCTCCGAGAACGGCACGGTGCCCGGGAACGCCTGCGCAAACTGCGAGTAGCGCGGAAACTCGACGATGCGAAGCTGCTGGAACTGGTAGGGGCTGAAGCGCGCCGAGAAGTCTCCCAGCGACGCCTTCATCGACGCGACCATGCGCTCGACGTTGAACGCATGTCCCTTGTGGTAGTACACCTCGAGCGCCACCCCATTCCACTCTTCGCGCCTGACCTCGTAGCGTGCCGACAGAAACGAGTAGAACGCCAGCATCGGCTGGGGCGACCGATACTCGAAGACGCGCCGTCCTCCTTCGCGATACTCCCGCGTGAGCACGCCGGGCGCGAGGGCGATCTGGTCGGGCGCCGTGCTCACCGTCGCGCGAAAGCTGATCCAGTCGGCGTTCACACCCAGGTACGTCACCGCGCGGGCCGCGACATCGTCGATCGAGGCCGCCCGCACCTTGGGCGCAAGCCCCTCCTTGCGGCGCGCAACGTCGGACGCGAGTTCCAGCGCCGCGAAGTAGCCCAGGACGGGGAAATACTGAGAGTTGATGAACGAGCCGTTGGCCGAGATGGCGTTGCGAGGCGAGATCTGCGCCAGCGCCGTGTCAGGGCCGCCGCTCGGAAAGCCGCGCGTCGCATAGTGGGCGCGGTATCGCAGCGTGACCGTGTCGCCAGGCGCAAGCGGTGCGTCGAGTCGGTACAGGCGCACCCCCTGGAGCGTGTCCTCTACCAGGGCGGTCGCGCGCCGCCCCCACGCCAGCGTGTCGATGCGCAGCTCGCGCGTCATCGAGGTCACGACCAGCGAGTCGAGCGGTGCCGCGTGGTTGTTGACATAGGTGAACGTCCCGCTGACACCGAAGGCCAGGCGCTCGGGCTCGAGGTCCACACGGACGTCGGCGTCGACCAGCCGAGGCTGGGGGAGGCGCGCAAGCGGCTTGTAGGTGCGCTCGTAGTCTGCCTTGAGCGCCCGTTGCTCGGACGATGTCCGATACTGGTTCACCCGGTGCCCGTTGTGCAGCAGCACAGCGCCCGCGGCCGCCGCGACGCCCAGCCCCCCGACCGTCACCACGCGCGTCGCTCCCGTCCACCGCTGGCGCGCAGTCCGCCTGCGGACCGTCCACGCCACTTCGCTCCCGCGCACCCACGTGAGATAGGCCACCACACCAACCAGCACCGCCACGCCCGTCCAGTACACCGCCGTCCAGATCAAGCTCGGCACGTATGGGCCGTAGCCGTTCATGTCCGAGTACTTGAAGGGCGCGGCCTTGGCATACTGAAAGAGCGGGTGTTCGAGACCCAGGCGGGGGGCGATTCCCCGGAGCAGGAGCCCCAGGATCACCAGCGCATGCCCGAGCGACTTCTGGTTGACGATGACGTGGATCATCACCGCCAGCACGGTGAGCTGCACCAGCGAGGGCAGCACGGTGCCGAAGAGATGGCTCGCGTAGAGCTGTGGCTCGAATCGGAAGTACCCATGGCTCGCCTGGAACAGCATGCCCGCCACAAAGAGCACGCACAGGAGCACCACTTCGGCCAGCACGAGCCCACTCACCTTTCCCAGCATCATCGCGCTGGTGCGCGAGGGGAGCGCATCGACGATCTGATCGGCACGGAGTTCGCGCTCGCGCCATACCAGCTCGCCGGCGTAGAGCGTGATCAACACGATGAAGAAGACGTTGAACTGCCCCTCGAGCACTTCGACCACGCTGTAGGTCACCGGCCACGCATTCTGGCCGAAGACCACCTCGGAGTACGTGGCGGCAATGCCCAGGTTGATCAGCCCCACCGCCACGATGACCGTGAACGGAATCTGACGTACGATGCTGGCGAACGACATGCGCGCCGTCGAGACGAGCTGCACCCACCAGGCACCGACCCCGAAGTGCTGGGTGATGACGGCGCGAACGGCCACCGGCGCGACGGGCCCGCTCATCTCCTCCACGACGCGCCGTGGTCGACCCAGCGCCGGCGCCGCACTTCGGAAGCGGAAGAGCGCCCCGGTCAGGAAGGCCAGGCCGAGCCCCATCGCCGACCAGGTGAGCCGGTTGGCCAGCAGAACGCCGCCTAACGGCACACTCCGTGTGTTCTTCTCCGCGACCGACCAGTAGCGCGTCACC
>JACMLI010000519.1 GCA_014379705.1 Gemmatimonadaceae bacterium | reverse complement strand
GCGCGGCGGCATCGGCTCGTTGGTCAGCGAGCAGGTGAGCGTCGTGATGTGGATGGGCACGTCGAGGCGCAGGGACAGGAGCTGCTTCACCGTCGCCGGCTCCAGCGTGCGATAGAACGAGAGCGTCACGTGGGGGGTGAAGGAGAACTTGGCCTGCGCAAAGCGCAACCCGGATCCTGCGATGCGCTCGTGCAGCTCCCGAATTGGCCCGTTCGGGTCGAGGGGCAGCACGACGATGTCGGTCTGCATGAAGCGGTGCGGGGGCTGCAGCGTGAGCTCGAGCGGCTCCATCGACTGGCAGATCGGCTCCAGGCGATGGCGCAACTCGGCGACCGCGGTGTCGGCCATGATCGGCCCCACGCCCGACGAACCGGCGATGGTGATGTGCGGCGGAAGCGCGCGCGCGAGCTTCGGGTCGTAGGCCTGCTGGATCTCGCGGATGCGCTCACCCGCGACGCCATCGACCTCGGCGATGATGAAGATGCCGGGTGGCTTGCGCCAACCTTCACTGAGTTCGAAGTCGATGGACGATGACACGATCGCGGGGTCGGCAGGGCCGGGCCGGCCCGGAACGCGCGCGCGGGACGGCAGATGAGGCTACCGGGCGAGGATGCCGCGGGAAAGGGCATGTGGCAACCGCCTGCCGAGGCCAGCCTTGACGCACTGCCAGCGTTGGGCTTATACATAAGCTGTGACTTATGTATCAGCACTCACCGCCCTCGCCGATGGCACCCGGCGCGAACTGATGGAGCGACTGCGCGCCCGACCGCACGCCGTCGGCGAACTCGCGATCGCCCTGCGCGTCACGCAGCCCGCCGTCTCGCAGCACCTGCGCGTCCTCGAGCACGCGCGCCTCGTCTCGATGCGCGCCGAGGGACGGCGACGCATCTACTCCGTCTCCACCGAGGGGCTCGTTGAGCTGCGACGCTACCTCGAGTCCTTCTGGCAGGGCGTCCTCGAGGCGTTCGCCGACGACGATCCCGTGCCTCCAGCCCAACGTCCACCCTCTACCACGCGCCGCCGCACCACACGGCGCAAGCCGCGAGCCTGAGCCATGCCTGATGCGACCCTCCTTTCCCCGATCTACACGTCCGTCAACGTCTCCTGGACGCCGGAACAAGCCTTCGAGCGGTTCACGACGAAGATGGCCTCCTGGTGGCCCATCGCTTCGCACTCCGTCGGCGGAGAGAAGGCCGAGACCGTCGTGCTGGACCCACGCGTCGGCGGCGAGATCGTCGAGCGCATTCGCGGCGGGCAGGAATCGGTATGGGGCATCATTCTCGAGTGGGATCCGCCCTCGCACTTCACGATGGCGTGGCACCCGGGGAAAGAGGCGTCGACCGCCACGCGAGTCACCGTGCGCTTCGTACCCGATGGCGGCTCGACTCGCGTGGAGCTCACGCACAGTGGATGGGAAGCCCTTGGGCCCCTCGCGGCGACGGCGCGGCGCGGCTACCCGATGGGCTGGGCCTACGTGCTCCGCCTCTACGCCGGCCGCACCACGAGCCCGGTCGTCCTTGGCATCGCCGCCCTGCAATGGCTCCTGCAACCCCTCGCGAAGCGCATGGCCGAGAAGGCCGGCCCCATGGTCGTCAGGCCGCGAGCAGTCCCCTGATCCACATCACGACAAACGTTCCGTAGAAGGCAGCGAACACCACGAGCATGAGCCGGCGCCACATCGGCGGCCGGCAGTGCACGGGGAGCAGGCGGGTGTTCACGTAGAGCAGGTGCATCGACGAGATGACGAACACCACGCCCGCCACGTTCGCCCCGAGCTGCAGCAGGAACACGGGCTGCGCGAGCTTGAGCGCGACGATGCCCCACACGACGAGGACCGAGAGCACCGTGTAGTAGACGACACGCACGTCGCCCCCGCGCCACTTCCTGACACTGTCACTCCCCGTCCAGACAATGTCGGTGATGGATCGGGCGATCCCCTCCAGGATGTCGAGCTGCGTCTTGAACAGGATCCACGCCCCGATCAGCGCGACCATCCCGCCTAACAAGGGCACTCCCGCCGCCACCATCGCCTCGGCCAGCGCGGCCGCGATGCCGTACCCGCGGATGTCCGTGCCAGGCGCGAGGAACGTGACGTACAGCAGGGCCGGCAGGATCATCCCGAGGATCGCGCCAGTGAAGAAGACCCCCCACTGGTCCGCGTACACGATCCGCCACCAGCCGCGCCACTTCGACATCTCCTCGGGCGTGTCGGGAAAATGAAACCCGGAGTGTGCCAACTCACTCTTCTTGCCTCCCATCGCCGATGGGATGAACCCCGCGTTGCCCCCCATGCCGTACCCGCGATCGCGCGCCCAGTTGGTGAGCGTGAGGTTGATGACGCCACCTGCCCCGCTGTAACCGGCGAAGGCGCCGATCAGGAAGAAGTCGGCACCCTCGGGAATGAACTTGAACTCACCAGCCGCCGGCGAATACCCGAAGAGCCCTGCCGCCGCGGTGAGGACGGTCCCCCCCGGCACGAGCCACAGCGCGAGCACCGTGAAGCCGGCAAGGATGCACGCCACGAGGATCCAGTTGAGCATCTCCAGCGTGCGCTCGATGCGCCTGCCGACGAGCAGGATCAGAACGCAGGCGAGAAAAAGCCCGACCGCGATTGCGTACACGGTGTTTGCGTCAGGCGCACCCGAGAGTCGCTTGGTGAAGAGAAAGAAGAACGCCCCTGCCGCAGTGCCGGCCCACGCCGGCCATCCCACCTGCAGGAAATAGAGTCCCGCATACACCCACGCCCAGAACGTCGCGTGCGGCTTCGTGCGCATGAACCCGGTGACGACCGGTTCCCCCGTCGCAAGCGTGTACCGCATCAACTCGACGTTGAACAACGTCTGCAGCACCATCGCGGCGCCAGCGACCCAGAGCATCGTGAGGCCATACTTCACGAACGCCGCCGGCCCCAGGAGGAACTCGCCACTGCCTATCGACGCGCCGAGCACGATGACTCCTGGCCCGACGACGCCGAGCCATTGCAGCCCGCGAGGCATCGGGGGCAGGGGCAGCGGTGCAGGCTTCCAAGGTGGCAAACCCGAACGGGCTTCTACCGGCGCGCTTGAGGACATGAGGTGCAGGACGGAATTACGGGAATCACGTGAAGCCGGGAAGCACGAGAAGCACGAGACCATCGAGCGCTGCCCACGGGCGCGATACGCTCGCGCTTGGAACGGCCCGCCGCTAGGTTCGGACGAGCAGGCGTAGTTGACTCATGCCTCGCGTGCTTCCCGTACAGCCCGTGATTCCCGTGATTCTGATCTTCTTGGATACCTCCAGATGTCCCTGACCGGCGCGCGTGACCGCCTGCTCTCCCTGCCGTCCGTGGAGCTGGGCACCCTGCCGACAAGCATCGACTTCGCGTGGAGGCTGCGCGACGCCATCGGCATGGGGGCACGCCTCGTGGTGAAGCGCGACGATGCGCTCCCGTTCGGGTTCGGCGGCAACAAGGTGCGCAAGCTCACCCTCGTCGCCGCCGAGGCGCGCGACCAGGGCTGCGACACGTTGATCACCTGCGGCGGCGTGCAGTCCAATCATGCGCGCGCCACCGCGTCCGCGGCGGCGCGACTCGGCATGGCGTGCCACATCGTCGCGAATGGCAAGAAGCCGGAGAAGTTCACCGGCAATGCGCTGCTCAACTCGCTCCTCGGCGCGCACGTCACCTATGTCGCCGAACGCACGGACCGCATTCCGGGAATGGAGGCCATCGCCGCGTCGCTGCGCGCAGGCGGCAAGAAGCCCTACATCGTCCCCCTCGGCGCGTCCACGCCCCTCGGCGCCATGGGTTTCGCGCGTGGCATAGGGGAACTGGTGTATCAGGGCATCGTGCCTGACGTCATCGTGTCCGCATCCTCGTCAGGCGGCACACAGGCCGGGCTCATCGCCGGGTGCGCCTTGTTCGAGGTGCCCACGCGAGTGATTGGCATCAGCGCCGACGATCCCGTCGACGAGATCCGGAAGGTCGTCACCACGATCGGCTCGGGGATGGAAGACCAGCTTGGGCTCGCCCACGGCACCCTCGGCGTTGCCGATCGCTTCGAGGCGGACGATAGGTTCTTCGGCGAGGGCTACGGCATTCCGACGGACGCCTCACGAGAAGCACAGCGGCTCGCGGCGAGCACGGAGGCACTCTTCACCGATCACTGGTACACGGCGAAGGCACTCTCCGCGCTCATCGCCTACGCCCGCGCGGGGCGATTCAAGGACGGCGAGACGGTCATGTTCTGGCACACCGGCGGCCAGGTCGGGCTCTTCGCCTGACCTAGCTGCCGGCGACCTTTTTCGCCTTGAGCGGCGGACGCGGCGCCGGCTGCTCGAGGGTGGCGCCGACGACCTTGCCCCCTTCCATCGTGAACTCGAAATAGAACCCGTCGGGCATCCCGGGGGGACCGGTGAGCCGGAAGCGCGTCGGGGTGACAGCAACGAGCGTGTAGGCTGGCTGCCCCGGCACCGTGAGCTTGAGCGCATCTCCCACCAGCTGAACATCGAGCGTGATCGGTGCGCCCTCTGCCGTGAACTTCCCCGTGAGCGCCCGCAACTGGTCGGGGCTCAGCGTTACGGCGGCCCGCGTGTCGGCCTTGGGTGGCGTGAAGCGGAACCGCGCGTCTGGCGCCGCATCGATCTTCACCTCCTCGGGCTTCCCGTTCGCATCGAGCACGAATCGCACCATCTGCTTGCCGAGGCGCGCCGGTTCCATCGTGGCGCGGAACGTGTCGTAGTGCCAATGAGCAAGCGTCCCCTGCATGATGCCGAACTTCACGCGAAGGTTGTCCCCGACCTTCGAGATCGTCACGTCGCCGTACATCGAGTCCGAGTACGTGCCTGCGTACTTCTCGAGGGCGAGTGACGCCGAGGTCCCGGGGACCCGCGCCTTCACGAGGGCGCTCTCGGCCGCTGCGGCGCCACCCATCATGCCGCCGAGTAGTGTCTTGTAGCTCGCGCTCCAGTCGCGCGGCGTGTCGCGCGTGTACAGGTCGAAGAGGTAGGCAAAGAGCGCGACCGGCGCCGGCGAACCATCCTTGTTGCTGAGGATCACGACGCCGAGCTTTTCCTGCGGCAGCATCGCAACCATTGCCGAGAACCCGTCGATGTTGCCGCCATGGTGCACGGCGAGGCGCCCGTTGAAGTCCTGCAGGAACCACCCCATCCCGTACGACGAGAGGTTGGCGCCGGGCGCCAGGTAGTTGCCTTCGGGATTGCTCCCAAAGCGAATGGGCGTGTTCGCCGTCCACATCTCGGCGTGGTTGCCTTCGGAGATCAGTTGCTTGCCCCCGGCCTTGCCGTGCTGCAGCTGGAAGCGTACCCACTGCGCCATGTCCACCACGTTCGAGTTGATCGAACCGGCAGGGGCGATGT